>NZ_DASZBY010000067.1:0-19682 GCF_035943795.1 Aliidongia sp.
ATCCGAACGCAGGGCGACCCGTCGACCAAGTCGCGGTCCGCCGCCCAGTTGAACAGGCGTCGGATGGCAGCGTGGGTCTGCTTGGCCATCACCGGCACGCCGCGGTCGACCAGGTCGTCGAGAAGTTGGATGATGTCCTGACGCTTGATCTCGGCCGCGGGGCGATGACCCCAAAGCGGAATGACATACCTGTCAAAAATGCGCTCGACCTCGTGCCAAGCCCGGTTCTGTGGCTTGGCATAGCGCAGGATGAAATCCTCTTTCATCTCTCTGAAAGTCAAGACCGACGGTGCCGGGGCCACGACAGCGGCGGTTTGATCTTCATTCGGTAGGAGCGCGCCCGGATCGCCTCCAGCCTTCGCGATCTCGATTAAAGGCCTGGCGGCGGCGCGAGCCTCGGCGAGCTTCATCACCGGATATTTGCCGAGCGTGGCGCGCCGCTGTTTGCCGCCGTGGCGATAGAACAGAAAGAACGTCCTGCCGCCGGTTTTCGACACACGCACCCCGAAACCAGGCAACAGGGCATCGAACACATCTAGCCGGCCGCCCTCGGGCGGAGCCAGCTTTTCAAGGACCTTGTCAGTCAATATTATTCGAGACATCCAGCGCCTCAGATCAATCGAATTGGGCGCCGCTGGGTAACATTGGGTAACAGAATGGGTGTGGTAAGGGATGTTTCCAGCGGTTAGCGGATGTTATCTCAGGTTCCAGGCGGAACAACAACAATAAACGCGTTCTGTGGGTAAATGTTACCCGACGTTACTTGATGTTAATCCAGTTTTATTAATGGTAGGACAGCGGATTCTGACTCCGTCAATCGAGGTTCGAGTCCTCGTCCCCCAGCCAAGCTTTTGTGCCGCATAGCGTAGAGCGCCGCCTGACTCGGCGACAATCCAAATAAGCACCACGGACGGACGGCGAGGTCTTGGCGTCAGGAAACCGTTCCTCGCGTCTTGGAGCCGTGAAGCCTCCTTGCTGACTTTGGACCGGAACCACGAGGTTTTCTGAGCGCGTTTTGCGCGCGGGTGGGATGGGCATTATTCCGTAGTGCGCATCTGTGCCGTCCGTTCGGTGGCCAGCTCTCCCTCGGCGTCGCTCGACGGTTGGCACTTCCCCTCATACCGCGTGGACATCGCGTACTGATTTCCCCAAGGTCGCCAGAGTTGAAACTTGGTATAACGAAACCGCCGGTAGCTGGCGCTCCAGCTTGCGACATCTGCTGCCCGAGTGAATGCGGCAATTGACGCCCTACGATTTCCGCTCGCGAATCGGAGAACGTTACGAATGGCACACTTCGATCCATTTACTGCACTGTGGACGGCTGCTGCCACGGTCACTCTCGGGTTTTTCCTAAAAGAGATCTCGGAATGGCGACTAAAGCGGCAAAAGCGGCGCTCAGTGGCGGGCGCGCTGGCGGGTGAGATGGGAGCGTACCTATATCTAATGAAGCCAGACCAAATTGCCGAAAATTTCACAAAGATCGCGCGACTTGAAAAATTAATAAGAACGCAAAGACTGAAAGCCTTAAACGAACTTCCAGATAGTCATCCTGTATTTGACGCGATTGCAAAGGATATTGGAGAGTTACCGCCGAAACTTGCTCAGGAAGTTTCTTCTTTCCACAATGTTGTTGGCGGCGCACGACTCATGTTCCTTTCGATCAGGAAGTCCGAGTTTCATGACGCTGACGAGGCATTCCAGCAGAATTTTCTGATAACTGTCCCAGCACTGATGGCCGAGAAACTGTTGGAGGGAAAAGCCACCGTTGAAGCATTGATCAAGCTTTCAGGTTAGCCCATCGAGACATCCCCTAGACAGCGGCGCGCGGCAATAGGCCGAGCGGGAGGAGGTGACCGAGATCATCGTGTGCGTCTACCATCTGGACGACAACGGTCGGATCGACGTGATGAAGCAATATTTCGATGCTGGCAGTGTCTGGGCGCAATTCCGATGAATTATAGGGGCGGTGCCCTACCTCGTTTGCAGTATGAGGCGTATTCAGGCTTCGGGCTGAAGCGCTTGCTTCGATACCTCTCCCCGGGAAACTCGACCGTTTTCCCCACCATCCCTGATCTGATAGCTTTCGCCCCTGGCCGAGCCGCGTGACGCGCGCGCATCTTCACGGCGGTTCATTTCCACGGAGGCGCGCTTCAATGAAACGCTTCGGCTGTGAGCCATCGAAGACGCCGGCTTCGAAGGGAAGGAGCATGATGTGGGCGGCGTTGATCTTTGTGCTCCTGACCGGCACGGCCGCGGCGGCGGAGCCGTGTTGCGGCCCGGTGACGCCTGCCGGGCACCATTTGAGCCAAGTGCTCGACGCGTCGGATGTAGAGCACCTGTGGCTGGCGCGCGATCATGTGAATTGGGAGACGGGCGCGCGCGACCGCGAGACGGATGCCGTCAGCAATGGGCATGTCGCCACCCATTGCAGCGCCTTCGTCGCCGCCATGGGCGAACGCTTGGGCATCTACATGCTGCGCCCGCCCGAACATGGATTGGTCTTGCTTGCCAATGCCCAGAACGAGTGGCTCGGCAGCGGCGATGCACGAGCACAAGGCTGGCGCCGTGTCGCCGACGCACGGAGCGCGCAGAGCCTGGCCAACCAAGGCGAGTTGGTGGTGATTTCCTACGCCAGCCCGGACCCGCACCGCCCCGGCCATATCGTGATCGTGCGCCCGTCGGAAAAGTCGGAAGCGGAGCTGGCGAGCGAGGGGCCGGACATCATCCAGGCGGGCGTGGTCAATCACAGCAAATGGGTGGCGGCCTCGGCCTTCGTCCATCATCCCGGCGGGTGGCCCGACGGCATCGGATTTTTCGCGCATGACGTGAATTGATCCGAAGCGTCTCATCTCACCTGAGAGACGAGCCACGGGGAACGGCCGTTGAGCGCCCTCCGACCGCAAGGCGCTGCTGGCGGACGCGCGCCAACTCGCCCATTGTTCCTTCCGGCACCGTCGGCGATAGTCCGGTACATTAGCAAACTCGGTTGCGGCAATTCGGCTCGGGCGGGTCGTGCGAAGGACGGACATGGAGCGGGTCGAGCGTTTTTCCGCGGCACAGAGCGAAGATGGCCGCTATCGCCTGCTCGTCGAGGCGGTCACCGACTATGCGATCTACATGCTGGATCCCGACGGCCGGGTGACGAGCTGGAACGCCGGCGCGCGGCGCTTCAAGGGCTACGAACCGGCCGAGATCATCGGCTCGCACTTCTCGCAATTCTACACGGCGGCGGACCGGGCGTCGGGCTTGCCTGCCCGGGCATTGGCGACCGCCGAGAGCGAAGGCAAGTTCGAAGGCGAGGGCTGGCGTGTCCGCAAGGACGGCACGGAGTTCTGGGCCCAGGTCGTCATCGACCCGATCCGCGCATCGACCGGCGAACTGGTCGGCTATGCCAAGATCACGCGGGACCTGACCGAGCGCAGGAAGGCCGAGGAGACGCTGCGGCAAAGCCAGGAACAGTTCCGTATCCTGGTCCAGGGCGTGACCGACTACGCGATCTACATGCTCGACCCGACCGGCCGGATCAGCAGCTGGAACCAGGGCGCCCAGCGGATCAAGGGCTACCTTCCCGACGAAATCATCGGCGAGCACTTCTCCCGTTTCTACATGCCGGAGGATCATGCAGCGGGGGAGCCGGAACGCGCATTGCGGACCGCGCTCGCCGAGGGACGATATGAGAAGGAAGGATGGCGCGTCCGCAAGGACGGCAGCCGGTTCTGGGCATCGGTGATCATCGATCCGATCCGGACCGAGGACGGAAGGCTGCTGGGTTACGCCAAGGTCACCCGCGACATCACGACGCAACGAGATGCACGCCGCGCGCTCGACCAGGCGCGCGAGGCCCTGTTCCAGTCGCAGAAGATGGAGGCGATCGGGCAGCTGACCGGCGGCGTCGCACATGATTTCAACAATTTGCTGATGGCCATCCAGTCCGGCCTCGAACTGCTGAGCAGACGCGCGCCGGACGACCCACGCAACCCGTCGCTGCTGCAAAATGCCCTGGCGGCGACCCATCGTGGTGCGGCGTTGGTCCAACGCATGCTGGCGTTCGCGCGTCGCCAGGAACTGAAGCCGGAAGCGATCGACGTTTCCACGCTGGTGGATGGCATGACCGACCTGCTGCAGCGTTCGCTCGGCTCGAGCATCCAGGTCGACGCGCGGTTTCCGTCGTCGATGCGGCCGGTGCTCGCCGACCACAACCAATTGGAGCTGGCTCTGCTGAACCTGGCGGTGAACGCGCGCGACGCCATGCCGGATGGTGGCTCGATCCTCATCTCCGGAACGGAAGTTGAGGTCGTAGAAGGCGACGCCCGCGGACTGAGCCCCGGCCAATATGTCTCCCTGTCGCTGATCGACACGGGCACGGGCATGGACGAGGCCACGCTGTCTCGCGCCCTCGACCCGTTCTTTACGACCAAGGGCGTCGGCAAGGGCACCGGTCTGGGCTTGCCGATGGTGATGGGACTGGCCGCACAGTCCGGCGGCCGCCTGTTCCTCGAGAGCCGCCTGGGCCAAGGCACGACGGCGGAGCTGTTGCTGCCGGTCGCATCCGGACACGTACGACCGGTCGCCGATCGACGCCTTGACAGCGATGAGCCCGCGCGCCCGGCAATGCGGCCGCTTGATATCCTGCTCGTGGACGACGACCCGCTCATCGTGATCAACACGTCGGCGATGCTCGAGGAACTGGGACACAGGGTGCGGGAGGCCGTCTCGGGCGACCAAGCGTTGGAAATTCTCGACCATGCGCCGCCCTTCGATCTCGTCATCACGGATCAGGCCATGCCGGGCATGACCGGCTGGCAGCTTTCCGAAGAGATCAGGTCGAGGTGGCCCGGCCTGCGCGTTATCCTGGCGACCGGGTACGCAGAGCTCGCCCCCGGTGCGGGTACAGGGCTCCTGCGATTGTCGAAGCCATTCAGCCAGCGCGATCTGACCGATGCCATCGCAGGTGCCATGGCCAAGGCCTAGGCCTTCGGAGACGCGGTCACAACGCCGCCCCGGAAATTTTCGCTGCTTGGATAATACCTGACATCACTTGGCAGGTTATGGGGCGCAATCTCTCCACATCGTCCTCAACGACGTGGGAGAGAAGCCGTGGTCCATCCGAATCAGCCAATGTATTCCCGAGGCACGTGCCGCCAGATGCTGGCGGGCGCTGCCGACTCTCAAAGCCGTTCCTGCAGCGCGATGACGATGCCACCGCAGGCGCTTTGGTAAAGACATCGGCGTTCGCGGGCGCAGTCGTGTCGCCGTCTTGAAAATTTCGTCTCGGAAAATTTCGCCCCGTGAAAATACCTGACATTGCTTGGCAGGCCTGGGCGCGATTTCTTCGCATCATCTCCAACGACGTGGGAGAGAACCATGGTCATTTCGAATCAGCCAGCGAATCCCCGAGGCACGCGCCGCCAGTTGCTGACGGGTGCCGCGTCCCTCGGCGCGATCACGCTGCTGACCGTGCGACCGGCCACGGCGGTTCCAACAACATCCCCAGAAAGCGGAAAAGCCATGACCTCCGATACCCCCGTGCCGCGCGGCGCCCAGGATTTCGATTTCTTCGTCGGCAACTGGACGACCGAGCATCGCCAGTTGCGCCATCGCCTGGCCGGCGACACGGAATGGCTGGAATTCTCCGGCACGGTCAGCATGCGCAAGATCCTGGCCGGCTTTGGCAATATCGACGAGGGCGAGATCCGCTCGCCGCGCGGCATCTATACCGGCGTCACTTTGCGCCTGTTCGATCCGAGCGCCGGCACCTGGTCGATCTATTGGCTGGACAGCCGAAATCCGGCCATCGACACGCCGATGGTCGGCCGCTTCGAAGATGGCGTCGGCCTGTTTTATGCGGACGAGACGTTCGAAGGAAAACCGATCCGCGTCCGCTTCATCTGGACGCCGGTCTCCGCCGGCGAATGCCGGTGGGAGCAGGCATTTTCGCCCGATGGCGGTACCAGTTGGGAAACCAACTGGATCATGAAGCACACCCGAGCCTGACCTGGAAAGCGAGCGATCATGCCCCAAGACATCACTCTTCACGACGGCGCGCTGGATTTCGACTTCGTCATCGGCGACTGGACGGTTCGGCATCGCCAATTGCGCAAGCGCCTGGCCGGCGAAACCGGTTGGACGGAATTCTCCGGCAGCTCGAACACGGCGAAGATCCTCGCCGGCCAAGGCAACCTCGAGGAGACCGAGATCCGCACGCCGCGCGGGACCTATCACGGCTCGGCCCTGAGGCTCTACGATCCGAAGGTGCGGCTCTGGTCGATCTATTGGATGGACAGCCGCTTTCCCCGTCTCGATACCCCGGTCGTCGGCCGGTTCGAGGATGGCATCGGCCGCTTCTATGGCGACGAACGGTTCGAAGACAAGATCGTGCGCCTGCGCCTGACCTGGACGCCGATCTCAACGGCCGAGTGCCGATGGGACCAGGCCTACTCGCCCGATGGCGGCGACAGCTGGGAGACGAACTGGATCATGGAATTCACCCGCACCTGAGAGGGCACATCAGCGATGTCGATCAAGCTCACGATGCTGGCGGTGGCGGCTTTGCTGGCCGCCACCCCAGCGCTCGCCACCAAGCTGCCGGCCGATCTGGCCAAGGCTGCCGCCGACTATGACCAGGCCCAGATCGACGGCAATCGGGCCGAACTCGAACGGCTGCTGGCCGACGACTATGTGCTGGTCAACAGCCATGCCGAGGTCAGCGACAAGGCGGGCCTGATCCACGACAACACCGCACCCGGCTTCAAGCTGGACCCCTATGTCGTGCGCGAGCCGGTCGAGCGGGTGTGGGCGAATGGCGCGGTGCTGGGCGGCATCGTCTCGGTCAGCGGCGTCGACGGCGGCAAGCCGTTCAAGGCGACGTTCCGCTTCGCCGACGTCTGGGCCAGGCGGAAGGGCGTCTGGCAGGTGATCTATACCGAGGTGACGCGACCGCCCGCGTCCTGAGCCCGGTCAGATCCGTGCGGTCGCGAGGCGAACGGCCAGGAAATCGACGATCGCGCGGGTCCGGGCCGGCAGCTTCGCCGTCGGCGGCCAGACGAGGTGCATCGGCATCGGCGGCAAGCCATGGTCGGGCAGCACCAGTTCGACCAAACCCAGATCGAGCGCGTCCCGCACCTGCCACAGTGGGGCGAGGCCGATGCCCAACCCCTCGATGGCCGCGGCAATGCAGGCCGCCGCACCGGACGAGCGGAACCGGCCGGTCACGGCGATCGTCTCGACCGCTCCCGTCCGGTCGGTCAATTCCCACAGCGTGCCGCCGGCCTGCGCATCGGTGCGGATGACGCATTGGTGGGTGACCAGATCGTGCGGACGGTCCGGCCGGCCGCGGGCCGCCAGATAGCCCGGTGCCGCATAGAGCACCCGGCGGAGGTCGCCGAGCCGCCGCGCCATCAGGCTCGAATCCGGCATATCGCCGATCCGGATCGCGACATCGATCCGCTCGGCGATCAGGTCGACATAGGGATCGGCCAGCGCGAGGTCGATCTCGACTGCCGGATGGCGCTCCAGGAAGGCGGCGAGCGCCGGAACGACATGAACCGGCGCGAACTGGATCGACGAACCGATGCGCAGCGGCCCTGCGAGCTCGGTCGCCTGGTCGGTCGCCTCCTGCCGGGCAAGCGCGATATCGGCGAGCGCCGCCTTGATCCGCCGGTAGAACGCCATTCCCGCCTCGGTCGGCCGCGAGCGCCGGGTCGTCCGCTGGACCAGTTCCACGCCCAGCGACCGTTCCAGTTGGAGCAGCGACCGGCTGATCGCCTGCAGCGAGCGGTCGAGTTGGCGGGCGGCGGCGGTCAGGCTGCCGCTCTCGATGATCGCGACCAGCGCGGTGTAGTCGTCAATTTCTGCCATCGCCTCACTCTCCCGTTTATCGGGAGAGTTTATCTTGATCTATCGCAATTATCATTTCCATCGCACTGCGTCAGCTTGGACTCCGGATCATCTTCGGAGTTGCGCCATGAGCTGTCCCGCCGACCTGCCGCTCGTTCCCGCTCCGGCGGCCGCGATGACCGGCGCGCTCACTCTGCTGTTCGCCCTGTCGATCGGCATCATCGTCGTCAGCCTTTATGCCGCGCAGCCGCTGGTCGGGCTGATTGGGCCCTCCCTCGGGCTGGGCGCCTCGGCGGGCGGGCTCGTGACTACCGTAACCTTGCTGGGATACGCGGTCGGCCTCGTCCTGCTCGTACCGCTGTGCGACCTCGTCGAGAACCGCCGCCTGATCCTGGCGACACTCGCCGCCAATGTCGCGGCGCTGGCGTTCGCGGCCATGGCACCGGGCGCGCTGTTGTTCCTGGTGGCGGCCTTCGCCGTCGGCGTGACCTCGTGCGCGATACAGATGCTGGTGCCGGTCGCCGCCTACCTGGCGCCGGAACGGCAGCGCGGCCGCGTCGTCGGCAACGTCATGAGCGGGCTGATGCTCGGTATCCTGCTGTCGCGCCCGTTCGCCAGCCTGACAGCCCAGGGGTTGGGCTGGCGCGCGGTCTATGGGCTGCTGGCCTTGTTCGTCGGGCTGCTAGGCCTGCTGCTGGCATGGCTTCTGCCCGGCCGCCGCCCGGCCATCGGGGATGGTTATGGCCCCCTGATCCGGTCGATGGGACGCCTGCTGCTGACCGAACCGGTGCTACGGCGACGCGCCGGATACCAGGTGCTGTTGATGGCGGCGTTCAACCTGTTCTGGACCGCGATCGCGCTCGAACTCGGCCGACCGCCGTTCGAATTCGGCGCCTATGGCATCGCCCTGTTCGCCCTCGCCGGTGCCGGCGGGGCCGTCATCGCGCCGATCGCCGGCCGCGCCGGCGACCGTGGCTGGTCCCGCCCTGCCACCCGCCTGGCCCACGGCACGGTCCTGGCCGCCCTGGCGCTCGCCGGCTGCGCGGGATCGGGCGCCTGCCCCGCCGGCCTGGGCCTGCCTCTGCTCGTCCTCGCGGCCGTATCGCTCGACATGGGCGCGATCGGCGACCTGACCCTGGGCCGGCGCAAGATCAACCTGCTGAACCCCGCGGCGCGGGGTCGGATCAATGGCCTGTTCACCGGCCTGTCTTTTTGCGGCGCGGCGGCGGGCGCCGGCCTTGCGGGGCCCGCGTGGAACGCGGGCGGCTGGCCGGCCGTGACCGGCCTCGGCATGGTCTTCGCCGCAATCGCATGGGGACTGGCGCTGGTCGAGCCGGGCGACGCGCTTGGTTCGTAAAATTGCACTTTCCCATGCGCAACCCTTCTCAGATTGCAACCCCTTGGCCCCACCACTAAAACAGCGCAGTCGCGCGTTGAATAGGCTGTCCGATTCGCTCTGCGGAGCGCAAATAGTTCCAAAAACAAGGTTAGAAAATCCCGCGCAACCATTCTTTAGTTCATTCGTTAGTCCTGATGAATATCCCACCTATGGAGGACATCATGGACAAAGACCGTATCAAAGGTGCCGCCAAGGAAGTCACCGGCTCGATCAAGGAAGCAGCGGGCAAGATTACCGGCGATCGCGAGACCGAAGCCAAAGGCAAGGTCGAGAAGAACGTCGGCACCGCGCAGAATGCGTTCGGCAAGGTCAAGGACGCCATTCGCAACGCTTGATCAACCCTGCCTCAAGAGCACGGGAGAGTAAAATGCTGCGCACCATTCTGCTGATTATCCTGATCCTGATGCTGGTCGGATCGCTTCCCCTCTGGCCGTACAGCGCCGGCTGGGGCTACTACCCGACCGGCGGCCTGGGCACGCTGCTGATCATCCTGATCATCGTGATGTTCCTGGGCTGACGCCGTCGCTTCGTCGACCGTGACCGCCGGACGGGCCCGAGCCCTTCCGGCGGCTCCGGTCGGGCCTGCGCCGGAACCCCTGCCCCGGCCCGCCGTCTCGTGCTAGGAACCCCGCCTCCTGTCACGAAGGTTCGGTTTCATGCGCGTCGATGTGTTCGACTTTGAGCTGCCGCCCGATCGGATCGCGCAGCGACCGGTCGAGCCGCGCGACGCCGCGCGCCTGTTGCGGGTGACCGACGGCGCGATCACCGACCGCCACGTCCGCGATCTGCCGGACCTGCTGTCGCCCGGCGACCTGCTGGTGTTCAACGACACCCGCGTCGTGCCCGCGCGCCTCATCGGCCGGCGCGGCGAGGCGACCGTGTCCATCACGCTCCATCAAGCCCTGGCGCTCGATACCTGGCTGGTCTTCGCCAAGCCCGGCAAGCGCCTGCGCATCGGCGATCATGTCGCCTTCGCCGACGGTTTTTCTGCCGAAGTGCTGGAGAAGCGTGCGGCCGGCGACATCATGCTGCGCTTCGACCGGGGCGGTGCCGCCTTGATGACGGCGCTGCACCAGCATGGTCGCATTCCACTGCCGCCCTACATCCGCGGCGGCATCGCCGACGAGCGCGACCGGACGGACTATCAGACCCTGTTCGCCCGGCAGGAAGGCGCGGTCGCGGCGCCGACCGCCGCCTTGCATTTCACCGACACGCTGATGGCGGCGCTGACCGACCGCGGCATCGGATCGACCCTGCTGACCCTCCATGTCGGCGCCGGCACCTTCCTGCCGGTCAAGGTCGACGATACCGACGATCATGTCATGCACGAAGAACTGGGCGTGCTGACCGCCGAGACGGCAGACCGGATCAACCGGACCCGCGCCGCCGGCGGCCGCATCGTCGCGGTCGGCACCACCAGCCTGCGCCTGCTGGAAAGTGCGGCTGCCACCGACGGCACCGTGCGTCCATTCGAAGGCGGTACTCGCCTGTTCATCACGCCCGGCTATCGCTTCAAGGCGGTCGACCGGCTGATGACCAACTTCCATTTGCCCAAGTCGACCCTGTTCATGCTGGTCTCGGCCTTTGCCGGGCTGGAGCGCATGCGCGCCGCCTACGACCGGGCACGGGAAACCGGCTATCGCTTCTATTCCTATGGAGATTCGAGCCTGCTCGATCCGGAGACATCGCCATGACCGTGCCCGATTTCGGCTTCGAGCTCATCGGCACGGATCGCACCGCCCGGCGCGGCCGCGTCACCACCGCCCATGGCACGATCGAGACGCCGGCCTTCATGCCGGTCGGCACAGCCGGCACGGTCAAGGGGCTGACGCCGGAAGCGGTGGCCGAGACCGGTGCCGAGATCCTGTTGGGCAATACCTACCATCTGATGTTGCGGCCCACTGCCGAGCGGGTCGACCGGATGGGCGGGCTGCACAGGTTCATGAACTGGCCCAAGCCGATCTTGACCGATTCCGGCGGTTTCCAAGTCATGTCCCTGAACAGCCTGCGCGAGATGACGGAAAAGGGCGTCACCTTCCGCTCCCATCTCGACGGTTCCAAGCATGAACTGACGCCGGAACGCTCGATCGACATCCAGCGCATGCTGGATGCCGACATCACCATGGTTCTGGATGAATGCACCCCCCACCCGGCGACGCGTGAGCAGACGGCCAGCTCGATGGCGCTGTCCATGCGCTGGGCCGCGCGCTCGAAGCAGGCCTTCGTCCGGCGGCCGGGCTATGGGCTGTTCGGCATCGTTCAAGGCGGCATCTACATCGACCTGCGCCATCAGTCGGTCGCAGCACTGACCGGCATCGGCTTCGACGGCTATGCCGTCGGCGGCCTCGCGGTCGGCGAAGGCCAGGAGATCATGTTCCAGGTGCTGGACGGCACCCTGCCCGCCCTGCCCGAGGACCGCCCCCGCTACCTGATGGGTGTCGGCACGCCGTCGGATCTGGTGGGCGCGGTCCAACGCGGCATCGACATGTTCGATTGCGTCATGCCAACCCGGTCCGGACGGACCGCCCAGGGCTTCACCCGGCGCGGCAAGGTCAACCTGCGCAACGCGCGCCACCAGGACGATCCCCGGCCGCTCGACGCCGAATGCCGCTGCTCCGCCTGCCGGAGCTATAGTCGCGCCTATCTGCACCATCTGTTCCGATCGGAGGAAATGCTGGGGCCGATCCTGCTCACCTGGCATAATCTGACCTATTACCAGGACCTGATGGCCGGCCTGCGCCAGGCGATCGCGGCCAAAGGGCTCGATGATTTCGCCGCCGCCTTCTACGAGGCGCAGGCCTTGGGCGATATCCCGGCGCTGTAGAGGACGAGGATGACAGAGACGATCTACAGCGGCCTGACCCAACTCGGCCACTACACCGAGGCGCCCGCCTCGCCCGAGACGGCGGTGCTGGAAAAGGTGCCGAACCCCGAGGCCGGCACGCAATATCTGGTGCGCTTCACGGCACCCGAATTCACCTCGCTGTGCCCGCTGACCGGCCAGCCCGATTTCGCCCATCTGGTCATCGACTATGTGCCGGGCCCGTTCCTGGTCGAGAGCAAGTCGCTGAAGCTCTATCTGGCGTCGTTCCGCAACCACGGCGCCTTTCACGAGGCCTGCACCGTCGGCATCGCCAAGCGCCTGGTGGCGGAGATCCAGCCGCAATGGCTGCGCATCGGCGGCTATTGGTATCCGCGCGGCGGCATTCCGATCGACGTGTTCTACCAGACCGGCGAGGCGCCGAAGGGCGTCTGGATTCCCGACCAGGGGGTGCAGCCCTATCGTGGCCGCGGCTGACCTCAAGACCCTGATCGTCGACAAGGCCCGCTCGCTGGGCTTCGACCTGGCGCGCGTGGCGCCGGCCGCTCTCGCCGACCGTTACCGTCTGGCGTTCGACCAGTTCCTGGCCGACGGCCGCCAGGGCGACATGGACTGGCTGGCCCGCACGCCCGAGCGGCGCACCTCACCGAAAGGCCTGTGGCCCGAGGCCAGATCGATCCTGATGCTGGCCGCCAACTACGGACCGGCGACCGATCCCATGACGCGGCTTGGGCGGCGCGACCGGGCGACCATCTCGGTCTACGCCCAGAACCGCGACTATCACGACATCCTCAAAAAGCGGCTGAAAGAGTTGGGCCGTTATATCGCCCAGACCACCGGAGCCGAGTTGAAGGTCTTCGTCGATACCGCGCCGGTGATGGAGAAGCCGCTGGCCCAGGCGGCCGGCCTCGGCTGGCAGGGCAAGCACACCAACCTCGTCTCGCGCGACTACGGCTCCTGGCTGTTCCTGGCCGAGATCTTCACGACGCTGGATCTGGAGCCCGACGCGGCCGAGAGCGACCATTGCGGTCAATGCCGCCGGTGCCTCGACATCTGCCCGACGGCGGCCTTTCCGGCGCCCTACACGCTCGATGCCCGGCGCTGCCTGTCGTACCTGACGATCGAGCACAAGGGGCCGATCCCGGCGGAATTCCGCGCGCCCATGGGCAACCGCATCTATGGCTGCGACGATTGCCTGTCGGTCTGCCCCTGGAACAAGTTCGCGCAAAGCGCCGTCGAGCCGTCGTTCCTGCCCCGCGCCGAATTGACCGCACCGCGCCTGGCGGATCTGGCGGCGCTCGACGACGCGGCGTTTCGCGAGATCTTCGCCGGGTCGCCGATCAAGCGCATCGGCCGCGACCGGTTCGTGCGCAACGTGTTGATCGCCATCGGTAATTCCGGCAATGCCGGCCTGGCCACCACGGCCGAGCAGCTGCTGGACGATCCCTCGCCGCTGGTGCGCGGCATGGCCGTCTGGGCGCTGGGCCGTCTGACGCCGATGCATCTGGCGACGCTCGCCCCCGCGCGGGCGGTCGAGCTGGACGAGGACGTCCGGGCGGAGTGGGACACGGCGCTCGGCTAACGCACCCGCCCCATCTGGGTCAGCACGACGCTCGACAGCACGACGCCCGCCGCAAGGATGGTTGCGAGGTTGATCGTCTCGCCCAACAACAGCGCCGCCCACAGTAGGGTCAGGACCGGTTGGGCGAGCTGCACCTGACCGACCCGCGCCACGCCGCCCAGGGCGAGACCGCGATACCAGGCAAAGAAGCCCAGGAACATGCTGATCGCAGAGACATAGGCAAAGCCGGCCCAGGATGCGATGCCCGCTTGCGGCCAGCCGGTGGCGGCGATACGCCAGGCCGTTACCGGCACCAGCAGCGGCAGGGAGAATACTAGCGCCCAGCAGATGACCCGCGGGCCTCCCAGGATCCGCGACAGCGCCCCACCCTCGGCATAGCCGAGCGCACACAGGGCGACCGCGAGCAGCGCCAGGCCATCGGCCAGTTCCGGTCGGCCGGCACCCTGCACGACCGCGAAGACGATCACGGCGGCAAATCCGAAGGCGGAGGCGCCCCAGAACGTCCAGGACGGCCGTTCGCCGGCCCGCACCACGGCCATCATCGCGGTCGCGACCGGCAGCACACCGTTGATGACGGCGCCATGGGACGAGGGGATCAAGCGCATCGCCAACGAGCTGAACAGCGGAAACCCGATGACGACGCCGAGCGAGACGATCGCCAGCCGCGGCCAGAGTTCACGTGCCGGCAGCGGCGCGCGCACCACGCGCAGGTATATCGCGGCGAACAGGCCCGCCACGACCGCGCGGCCCAACCCGACGAAGGTCGGGTCGATCTCGGCCACCGCCAACCGCGTCATCGGCAGGCTGAAGGAGAAAGCGAGAACGCCCAGGGCGCCCCAGGCCAGTCCGGCGACGCGCGTAGATCCGGAAGCCGATAACGCTTTCGGTGAAGAAGTGATAGTGTTACTATAATTTATCATGAATAACGATATCAGTAGCGATCGGGTCGTTCAAGCCCTGCGCGCCCGGATCGCCGAACTTTCGCCCGGCGCCCGCCTGCCGTCAGCGCGGGAGCTGGTGGCCCGGCTTCGCGTGAGCCCCCTCACGGTGCGTGCCGCCGTCGCCCGCCTCGTGGCCGAGGGGGCGATCGAGGCGCGGCCGGGCAGCGGCACCTTCGTCGCGCCGGGGCGTCGACCGGTCCAAGCCAGGGGCGACGATTTCGGCTGGCAGAGCGTATCCCTCGGCACCGCCCGGGCCGACATGCGGGCCGTGGAGCAGCTTCTCGCCTTGCCGCCACAGGGCGCCATCTGCCTGTCGACCGGCTATCTGCCGCCCGACCTGCAGGCGTCTGCCGATCTGGCGCGCTGTCTCGCCCGGGCCGCCACGCGCCCCGGTGCGTGGGATCGCGTGCCATTGGAGGGTATCGAACCCTTGCGGGCCTGGTTCGCCCAGCAGATCGGCGGCGCTTTCACCGCCCGCGACGTGCTGGTCTGTCCCGGCGGCAAACCCGCCATCGCCGCCGCGTTCCGGGGCTTGGCAGCGCCCGGCGACGCCATCGTGATGGAGAGTCCGACCTATATCGGCGCCATCGCCACCGCGCGGGCATCCGGCCTGCGCATCGTTCCGGTCGCGAGCGATGCCGAGGGCGTGCGCCCCGACCTGTTGGCCGACGCTCTGGCGACATCCGGCGCGCGCGTGTTTTATTGCCAGCCGACCCATGCCAACCCGACCGGCACGGTCTGGAGCGCCATCCGCCGCCGGCAGGTGCTGGAGGTGATCCGCGCCACCCGCGCCTTCCTGATCGAGGATGATTGGGCGCGCGACCTGCATTTCGGTGCACAGCCACTGGCCCCACCCCTGGCCGCGCTGGATCCGGACGGTCATGTCGTCCATATCCGCTCGCTGACGAAGAGTGCCGCGCCGGGACTGCGGGTCGGTGCGCTCTGTGCCCGCGGCGCCGCCTTCGCGCGACTGCGCGGCGCGCGCAGCGCCGACGATTTCTACGTGGCCGGGCCGCTGCAAGAGGCGGCGCTGCAATTCGTCACCTCGCCCGCTTGGCCACGCCATCTACGGCGCATGCACCTGATGGTGCGAGAACGGCGCGATGCGCTGGTCGATGCGCTGCGTTCAGGCCTGGGCGACCGGGTGCTGACCCTGGTGCCGGATGGCGGCTTCCATCTCTGGACCCGCCTGCCCGACGGCGTCGATGAGGCCGAAGCCGCCCGGCACTGCGCGCGAGACGGCCTGGTCGTCAGTGCCGGGTGCGACTGGTTTCCGGGCGATCCGGATGGCTCCTACCTGCGCCTGACCTTTGCTGGCGCACCACCCGACAGGCTCGCGCGCGGCGCCGCGATCCTGGCCCGGATCGTGGGACGGTCGTCAGCTCAGTGACCGAGCCCGGGCCCCTTGACCATGTCGCCGGGCTTGATGCCGAGCCGTGCGACGATGCCGCCGTTCAACTCCAGCACGGCCTTGACCGGGCCGTCCGACGCGATGTTCTCACGCGAATGCGGCACCGCGCGCTGGCGGATGTTGACGATGTGCCCATCGGCGGCGATGAACAGCATGTCGAGCGGGATGTAGGTGTTTTCCATCCACATGGCGACCGGCTGGCTCGCGTCGTACAGGAACAGCATGCCGGCATCGGCCGCCATGGTCTGGCGGAACATCAGGCCCTGCTCGCGCTGCGCATTGTCGGTCGCGAGTTCGACCTGGAACTTGTGGCTGCCGCCGGACCCGGTGATGGTCAGCTCGTCGTGCTTGAAGTTGGACAGCGGCGGCTGCTGGGCCCGTGCGAGCGGCGACAGGAGCAGGACGGCGACCGCGACCAGGGCGGCGAGAAAGGGGATGCGGCGCATGGCTCTCGATTACCCCACGGGCCGCCGGCTGTAAACCGCCCGCGGCTAGCGCAGCACGTCCGCGACGGCGAGCCGCACCGCCTCGCGCACCGGTCCGGGCCGCGGCGGGTCGGCAAGCGTGGTGAACCAATGCTCCGGCGGCTCGCGTCCCTTGCTATGGTCCCAGTGTAGCGCGCGCAGCACCGTCTCGGCCGCGAACGGCAGCCGCTCGGGGATCGCCATATCGTTCAGCGCCAGCCAATTGCCGGCCCAGGCGCGCGCCACCGACCAGGGGTTGTACCCGCCGCCGCCCATCGCCAGCACCTTGGGCGCCATCCGCTTCAGCGCCGCGACGGCACGCCACAGAGACCCGTTCGACAGATCGAGCTTGCTCAGCGGATCCTCGGCGAGCGCGTCGGCCCCCAGTTGCAGGATCAGGACCTGCGGCGCGAACCGTTCGGCGAGCGGCAGCAGTGCGGCATCGAGGATGAAATCCATCTCGTCGTCGTTGAAGCCGGGCGGCACCGGAATGTTGCGCGCATGTCCCCCGCCCCGGTCGCCCAGCACGCCGGTATAGGGCCAGCGGCCGGCCTCGTGGACCGACACGATCAACACGCGCGGATCGTGCGACAGCGCATCCTGCACGCCGTCGCCGTGGTGCGCGTCGAGATCGACGTACAGGATGCGCTCGTAACCGCGATCCAGCAGGTCGAGCATGCCCAGCACCGGGTCGTTCAAATAGCAGAAGCCCGAGGCCTTGTTCGACCGGCCGTGATGGGTGCCGCCGCCGACGTTATGGACGATGCCGCCGCCGGCCTCGTGCAGCAGGGCCACGCCCTTGAGCGTGCCGCCGGCGGCGGTCGAGGGGCGCGACAGGATCTCCGGAAAGATCGGGTTGCCGTTGATGCCGATCTGGTAGCGCCGTCGGTCCTCGTCGGACAATTGCCTGCGGTCGCGCTCGGCCAGCTCCAGCGCCGCCAGATAGTCCCGGTCGTGGAAGCGGGCCAGTTGGTCGAGGGTCGCCCGCGGGCTGTCGATGTAGCGCTCCGGCTCGACCGCCTGCAGCGCCCAGATCAGGTCGAGCGCGGTCGACACCCGCGGAATCGCGAGCGGGTGCCGGCTGCCGTAGGTCGAGCGCCGGTAGATTTCACTGCCGATGAGAAGCGGGCGGGCCAGCATGTCGGTGACAGGAGTTAGTGCGCCCGCCGCCATCGGTCAAACGGCATGCGTCCTGGGACGAAGCGCGTTGCGTCCGAGGCTGCTTGCCGACCCGCGCGATCTCCCTCACGCTCGGGTCTGGGAATCTTGATGAGGACGGGACGAAGATGGCAACGCGCAACAACGATGATCATCCGGCGACCAAGATCGCGCAGGCGCTGGGCGACATCGAGCCGATCACCAAGTCGGTGACGCCACCGCTTTACCCGGCCTCGACCTATCAGCGCGATGCGGACAACCAGTACCGCAACGGCCGGGTCTACGCGCGCCCGCACAACCCGACCTTCGAAACCGCGGAACGGTTGCTGACCGCGCTCGAGGGCGGCGCCGCCAGCATTCTCTTTGCTTCGGGCATGGCGGCGGCCACGGCCGTGTTCCTGGCCCTGAAGCCCGGCCACCATGTGGTGGCGCCGGAAGTGATGTATTGGGGCCTGCGCGGCTGGCTGAAGGGGTCGGCCACCGAATGGGGCCTGAGCTTCACCTTCGTCGATGCGACCGACACCGCGGCCTTCGCGCGCGCGATCGAGCCGGGCCGGACCAAGCTGGTCTGGCTGGAGACGCCGACCAACCCGACCTGGGGCGTCAGCGACATCGCCGAAATCGCCAAGCTGGCCCATGCAGCCGGCGCCCGAGTCGCGGTCGACAGCACGGTCGCGACGCCGATCCTGACCCGGCCGATCGAATTCGGCGCCGATATCGTCATGCATTCCGCCACGAAATACCTGAACGGCCATTCCGACATCGTCGCCGGCACGCTCACGACGGCCAAGGCCGACGAGTTCTGGGACCGCATCAAGGCGGTGCGCTCCAACGTCGGCGCCATCCTGGGCACGTTCGAGGCCTGGCTGCTGCAGCGCGGCATGCGCACGCTCCATATCCGGGTCGAGCGCGCCAGCCAGTCGGCGCTGAAGATCGCCCAACATTTCGAGGCGCATCCGATGGTCGCCGAAGTGCTCTATCCCGGCCTGCCCGCCTTTGCCGGCCACGAGCTCGCGGCCCGGCAGATGACCGGCGGCTTCGGCGGCATGCTGTCGATCCGGGTCAAGGGCGGCGAGACCGCAGCGATAACGGTCGCGGCCGAGACGCGCCTGTGGAAGCGCGCCACGTCGCTGGGCGGCGTCGAGAGCCTGATCGAGCATCGCGGGTCGATCGAGGGCCCGACCAGCCCGGTGCCGCTCGACCTCTTGCGCCTGTCGGTCGGCATCGAACATGCCGACGACCTGATCGCCGACATGGAACAGGCCCTGGCGGTCGCCCATCGCTAGGCGGAAACAACGGCACCCGGCCCGCCGCCAGGGAACGGGTGCCGTCGCCAACGGTTGGGGAATAGTGCCGCACCGCGCGCAAAGATCGGTTAAGCTTTGGCCGCTACAATGTCGGCCGGTGTTTCTGGAGCTCGTGCCCCCTCGATGACCGCTCGCCCACCCAGTGCCGTTCCTGCCGTCGATCCGACCATCGTCGGCGACATTCGCCGCGCCAGCCGGCTGGCGAACGTCGATTTCGGCTATCTGATGGCGCAGGCGTCGCAGGAGAGCAGCTTCCACCCCGACGCAAAGGCTGCCAGCAGCTCGGCGACCGGGCTCTACCAGTTCATCGATTCGACCTGGCTGAGCGCGGTCAAGAGCTACGGCGCCAAATACGGCCTGGGCACCTTGGCCAGCCAGATCCAGACCGGCGAGAGCGGCGGGCCGCATGTCGCCGACCCGGCGGTGCGCAAGGAGATTCTGGACTTGCGCAAGGACCCGAAGGTGGCGTCCGAAATCGCCGCCGAGTTCGCGCACCAGAACAAGACCGACGTGGAGCGCGCTCTCGGCCGTCCCGCCAGCTCGACCGACCTCTACCTCGCCCATTTCCTGGGCGCGCAGGGCGCGACCTCGGTCGTGAAATCGATCGAGCACGACGGCTCGACCAAGGCCGCCGACCTGCTGCCCGCCGCCGCCGCCGCCAACAAATCCGTGTTCTACGACAGTTCGACCGGCGAGGCGAAGACGGTCGCCCAGATCTACCAGAACTTCGCGGCCAAGATCGAACGCCAGATCAACCAATACA
>NZ_DASZBY010000068.1:0-62942 GCF_035943795.1 Aliidongia sp.
CTTGACCAGCTGGGCCAACTGCTTGGCGATGTTCTTGAACTGAACGGTCGCCGACACACGCGACGAAACGGTGGCGCCGCGAGCACCTTCGAGCACACCCTTGAGCTGCTTCAGCAGGCCATCGACGGCCGAGGTCGCGTCCAGGGCGGCTTGAACCGACTGGATCGACTGATCGACGTTGGCCTTGCGGGTGAGGATCTGGCTGGACCGGTCATAGAGCGACTTGGACCGGAAGAAAGCGACCGCGTCGTCCGATGCCGAATTCACCTTCTTGCCGGTGTTCAGCTCGTTCTGGGTCGACGTGAACAGCGACGAGGCGCTGGACAGGGACTGCAGGGTGGAGGTTTGGGTAGCGGTAAGCGTAATGCCAGACATGTGCTTCATCCTTTAAGGAAGTAAAACCGCCGGGTTTCCGACGGAGCCCCTTCTGGGGCACAGTAGTCGCCTTCAAACCGCTCCCTTAGGGATTGGCCATCTCGAAGACGACATCGCACATTACCCCGGGGAGCGGTATCTCGCCACGTCTATCGCTTAAAATGCGAGGGATCTCGGGGTTTAAAACTCCAGCATTCTCCTCACATTTATATAAAATTTTAGCGGTACTTTAGGTCTCCAGGAAACGTGCTGGATTCCAGAGAATGTTATGTTATAACATTAGAAAATTCCATACCCCAGTCGGGAAACGCCATGCGCCTTTTTCTCCTGCTTTTGTCGCTTGCCCCCCTCGCCGCCCCTGCCGCGGAGGCCGCTCCGTTGCCGGTCATCGCGACGACGAGCGTGCTGGGCGACCTGGTCCGCAACGTCGGCGGTGACAAGGTCGTGGTGAAAACCCTGGTGGGTCCCGATGGCGACGCCCACACCTACGAGCCGACCCCGTCGGACGCCAAGGCGATCAGCACGGCGCGACTGGTGGTGATCAACGGATTGGGCCTTGAAGGCTGGCTGACGCGCCTGATGGGATCGACCAACTTCACCGGTACCCGCGTGATCGCGACCGAAGGGATCACGCCGCTGACGATGGAGGAGCAAGACGGCGGCAAGGCCAAGACCGTGACCGACCCCCACGCCTGGCAGAGCCTGAAGAACGGTCAGGTCTATGTCGCCAACATCGCCCGCGGACTGGCGTCGGCCGATCCGGCCAACGCCGCCGCCTATCGGCAGAACGCCGATGCCTATTCCCAGCGACTGGCGGAGCTCGATACGAAGATCCGGGCCGACCTGGCCGGGATCCCGGCGATCCAGCGCCGCGTCATCACGACCCATGACGCGTTCCAATATTACGGCAAGGCCTATGGCGTGGACTTCATCGCGCCGATCGGCCTCACGACTGAGGAAGGGGAGCCCTCGGCCGGCGACGTCGCCAAGCTCGAGCGCCAGATCAAGCAGCAGAAGCTGCGCGCACTGTTCCTGGAGAACATCAGCAACAGCCGGCTGATCGAGCAGCTGGCGCGCGATACCGGCGCGGTGGTTGGTCCGCCGCTGTTCTCCGACGCGCTGTCCAAACCGGACGAGCCGGCGCCGACCTACATCCAGATGTTCGAATATAACACGGCGACGCTGAAGGCCGGGATGCTGAAGAACTAAGGGGCCATTCTTCCCGTCATTCCGGCACAGGCGGAAATCCAGTCCAACGCGAAGCAGCGCAGATAGTTAGCTTCAAGTCGTCATGGCCGGGCATGACGGAGTTGTATCAGCCTACTGGAGTAGAACAGCTAAGCGAGACTGGTACACCCCCCTGCATGGGATGGCGGACGAAAAGAAATGCCCATCTCGCCTCTATAATGTAAAACGTTATAACATTCTGGATACCTTCATGAAATCCCATCGCCTTGCCGGCATCGGTCTGCTGACCGCGGCCCTGGCTTCCCCTGCCCTCGCCGATGCCCCTCCAACCACCGAGGACATCACGGTCATCGGCCAGAAGCTCGACGCGGCGCGCAACGGCATCCAGACCCAGACCGGCGCGTCGACCTATGTGATCGACGCCCAAGCGCTCGACAGCCAACCGGGCGGGACGAACAACCCGCTGAACCAGGTCCTGCTGCAGGCGCCCGGCGTCGCCCAGGATTCGTTCGGCCAGATCCATATCCGCGGCGAGCACAACAATCTGCAATACCGCCTGAACGGCATCATCCTGCCCGAGGGCATCAGCGTGTTCGGCCAGACGCTGAGCCCGCGCCTCGCCGACCAGGTCGAGCTGATCACCGGCGCGCTGCCGGCCGAATATGGCCTGCGCACGGCCGGGATCATCGACATCCGCACCCAGGACGGCGGCGTCGAGCCCGGCGGCTCCGTGTCGATCTACGGCGGCAGCCACGGCACCCTGGAGCCGAGCTTCGAGTTCGGCGGATCGGCGGGCTCGATCCGCTATTTCGTGTCGGGCGACTATCTGCAGAGCGGCCTCGGCATCGAATCGCCCGACGGCCGGTCAGATCCTCTGCACGACCGGACCCAGCAGGGGCAGGGCTTCGGCTATTTCGAGGACATCATCGACCCGTCGAGCAGGGTGTCGCTGATCCTGGGCACGTCACGCGAGCAGTTCCAGATCCCCGACCAACGGGCCCAGGCGCCACAACTGGGTCTGACCGTCAACGGGCAGACCGTTTTCCCCAGCGACAAGCTCGACGAGAACCAGCGCGAACTGACCCGTTACGGCGTGCTGAGCTATCTGCGGTCCCAGGAGAGTTTCGACCTGCAGGTCTCCCTGTTCGGCCGCTCCTCGAGCCTGTCTTTCACGCCGGACCCGCTCGGCGACCTGCTGTACGACGGCATCGCGCAGACCGCCTACAAGCGCGACGTCGCCGGCGGAGTCCAGGCCGAGGGCGCCTATCACCCCAGCGACCGTCACACGCTGCGCGCCGGGATCATCGTCGAGGGCGACCGGGCGACCAGTGCCACCACGTCGCTGGTGCTGCCGACCGACGCCAATGGCATGCAGACCAGCGACCAGCCGCAACGGATCGCGGACGACGGCGGCAAGACCGCCTGGACCTACAGCCTCTACCTGCAGGACGAATGGAGTCTGACCGACGACCTGACGCTCAACTACGGCGGCCGGTTCGATCTGGTCGACGCCTTCACCCATGAGAACCAGCTGAGCCCACGCATCAACCTGGTCTGGAAGCCGACCGGCACGACGACGGTCCATGCCGGATACGCCCGCTACTTCACGCCGCCGCCGTTCGAGCTGGTCGGCGGCGAGACCGTCGCGAAATTCGCGAACACGACGGCGGCCTCCGCGATCGCGACCGATGACGTCTCCCGTGCGGAAAAGGCCAATTATTTCGACCTGGGCATCTCGCAGCGGCTGTTGCCCGGCCTGACCGTAGGGCTCGACGCCTATTACAAGAACGACCGCAACCTGATCGACGAGGGCCAGTTTGGCGCGCCGATCATCCTGACGCCGTTCGATTATGCGTCGGGCCGGCAATATGGCGCGGAACTGTCGGCCTCCTACCGGGAAGGCCCCTGGACCGCTTACGGCAATTTCGCCGCAAATTCGGCCGAGGGGCGGGACATCGTCTCGAGCCAGTTCAGTTTCTCGCCCGACGACCTCGCCTACATCCGCCAGCATTCCATCCATCTGGATCACGACCAGACCTACAGCGCCTCCGCCGGCGTGTCCTATCGGATCGACCAGACGCGGCTCAGCGCCGACCTGCTCTATGGCACCGGGCTGCGCGCCGACGGGGATTTCCCGAACAGCCACAGCCTGCCCGACTATGTGCAGGTCAATCTGGGCGTCGCGCAGAATTTCGATTTGCCGACGGTCGGCGCGCTGGCAGTGCGCTTCGACATCATCAATGCCCTCGACGGAAAGTACGAAATCCGCGACGGCTCCGGCGTCGGTGTCGGCGCCCCGCAATTCGGGCCGCGCCGCGGCTTCTTCGCCGGCTTGACGAAAAGCTTCTGAAGGCGATCGGCGCTACGACCGCGGTCGATTGCTGATCGGATGCTCGGCGTTGAACCGGTCGAGCCGAACCCAGGCGGCGAGCAGCCACTCGTCGGGCTTCGCCGCCGCCTGGGCCAGTCGGGCCAAGGCATCACGATCGGCGGCGACATAGGCGAGCAGGCCAGCCTCAACCCGATCCCGGATCAGATAGGCGCCCAGATGTTCGAGGATGCATTGGTCGGTCTGGCCGGCCAGCGCGAGGATCGTGAAATTGGGCTCCCCGGTGATGTTGAGCCCGATG
This sequence comes from Aliidongia sp., assembly GCF_035943795.1. Taxonomy (NCBI): domain Bacteria; kingdom Pseudomonadati; phylum Pseudomonadota; class Alphaproteobacteria; order Rhodospirillales; family Dongiaceae; genus Aliidongia; species Aliidongia sp. The sequence continues at coordinate 4,194 of NZ_DASZBY010000068.1, forward strand.
CTCGCCAGCACCAGCGGATCGCGGGAGGATCGCCGGTTCATGGTCAACCGGATTTGCAAGTCGTCGATCGCCTGCATTTCCCAATAATTGCCGATCGACAGAATCAAATCATCTTTAAACATGACAATTCCTCTCGGCAAATATCGAGACAGCGACCTGCCGTCTCACACTCGCTCAATGAATCGAAGTTATATGTCTCAGGTTGCATTACTATTTGTGGATGAATTTCTTGTATTCAACTTATAATAAATTCCATTGAATCAGATAATTCAAATATTTATTTAAAGACCCTAATAAGACACAGAAAGTACACAGCCGATATCTTCTGATGCATCGGGAGAAGATCGCAATTATCTTGGCGGAACTTCCACACCTCAGGAGTGTGGGCGATGGCCTACAGGATGTTCGACGCTGAACCGATCGATCCTGCGGCGCGCGACGGTCAGCCACTCGGACGGTTGTGCCGCCGCCTGGGCCAACCGCATCAGCGCGTCACGATCGGCAGCGACATAGGCCAGCAGGCCGGCCTCGACACGCTCCCGGATCAAATAGGTACCAAGTCGTTCGAGAATGATTTTTTCGCTTTGCCCGGCCAGTGCCGCCATCGAGAACCCGGGCTCACCCGCGGCATTGAGCCCGATGATGGATTGAATGAGCGGGTCTCGGGAAGATTGCCGGTTCATGATAAGACGAGTCTGCAGGTCGTCGACTTCCTGCATTTCTCGATAATGCTCTATCGCCGAGATCAGTTCTTGTTCGAACATGATCCATCCTTTCGGGAAATCGGCATCATAATACCGTCTCCACCGAATTCTTTCACAACCGAGGCTAAACATTTGCGTTACGTCAAATAAAAATATAAGCAAATTTTCAGAACACTCAACCACAGATAAATATCATTACCAATTGTTACAATTCATTTACTTGAATGCGCAATCTTTGCGTTCAGGAGGCCGCTCGAACAATGCAGGCTGAGGCAGCCCCAAAAGCAAAAAGGGCGCCCCACGAGCGCCCTTTCCTGTTCGATCGAAGCTGGCCGGAACCGCTAGCCCCGGCTCTCCGGCGTACTGTAGATGAAACCACGCACCGGATTGTCGCGGCCATAGTCCGGCGAATCTTTCCAGCGGACGCGCACGTCGCTCCAGTCGTTCTTCTCGGAGACGTCGACGACCGAGACGGCGCGGGAAACTTTGCCCTTGTTGTGCTTGCCGGCGGCCCAATTGGCCTGGTCGACCAGCACTTCGCGGTCTCCGATCAGGTCGACCACGACGGCGACATGGCCGTGCCGCATGTGCTTGGTGCGGTCGAACACCATCACGGCGCCCATGTGCGGCTTGTGGCCACGGGAATATTCACCCGATGCGGAATCCCACCATTTCCACGCGTCGCCGCGCAGGTTGATCTGGGTGACGCTCTTGGCATACGCGACACATTCCATCGCGGACGCGGGAACAGCGGCGGGGATGGTCAGGAGTGCAGTTGCGATGGCGATCGCGGCAACTTCTCGCTTCATGGCCTCTCTGTCACGTTCTCTCGGGTATGCGGACCAGCCGGTCGGCGGCCCGCTTCGGGAAACGCACGGCTGGTATCCCTTTTGGGAATACCCGCCGCCCGTGGCGGAAGGAAGCTGTTGGATACAGAAGACAGCCGCGGATTCCAAGACTTTTTGCCAACAATTTTCGAAGTCTTTGGATTCTCTGGATTTGCGCCCCAGGAAGGACAGCCATGCAGCGGTATCGTGGCACCCTGTGAAACCGATCACACAGAGCGAATCCAGGCTCGTCTTTGCTGCATCGCAACAGGATACCTTCCGGGGATGTGAAGATTTCCCCGGAACCGATCCCCGGCTCCGGTGTTTTTGCGGCGGCTCAGAGTATGTCGTCGCGGATGCAGGCCTTGAGATGTCCGGGCTCGACCTCCGCCAGAGGGGGCACCTGCTCGGCACAAGCGGCGATCGCGTGCGGGCAGCGGGTGCGGAACACGCATCCGGACGGCGGATTGAGCGGGCTCGGCACGTCGCCCTGCAGCGGCACGCGCTGGCTGCGCCGGGTCGGGTCCGGGATCGGCGCCGCCGTCAGCAGCGCCTCGGTATAGGGATGGCGCGGCCGGGCATAGAGCTGGTCGCTGGTCGCGATCTCCATGATCCGGCCCAGATAGAGCACGGCGATCCGGTCGCTGATGTACTGGACCACCGCCAGGTCGTGGGCGATGAACAGCACGGTCAGACCCAACTCCGCCTGCAGGTCCTTCAGCAGGTTGACGACCTGGGCCTGGACCGACACGTCGAGCGCCGAGACCGGCTCGTCGGCGACGATGAAATCCGGCTCGACGGCGAGCGCCCGGGCGATGCCGATGCGCTGGCGCTGGCCGCCGGAGAATTCGTGCGGGAACCGCTCCATGGCGTCGACCGGCAATCCCACCCGTTGCAGCAGGGCGGCGATCCGGTCGCGTCGGTCGGCCTTGCTGCCGATGCCATGGATCACGAACGCCTCGCCGATCGCATCCTTGACCTTGCGGCGCGGATTGAGGCTGGCGTACGGGTCCTGGAAGATGATCTGCATGCGCCGGCGATAGGCGCGAAGCGCCGATCGGTCGAGATGGGTGATATCCGCGCCATCGAAGACGATCTTGCCGGCCGTCGGCTCGACCAGGCGCAGGATGGCGCGGCCGGTCGTGGTCTTGCCGCTGCCGCTCTCGCCAACCAGGCCCAGCACCTCGCCGCGCGCCAGGGTGAACCCCACATCGTCGACCGCCTTGACCGTGGCGCCGCCGCCGGCGGGAAACAGCTTGGTGAGGCCGATGACCTCGAGCAGGGGCTGGCTCATGCGTCCCTCCAGCGGATGCAACGGACCCGATGCCCGTCGCCGGTATCCTCGAGCGGCGGGGGCGCCGTGCGACAGGCGTCGATCGCGAGCGGGCAGCGTGGCGCGAAGGCACACCCCTCGGGCAGGTTGGCCGCACTCGGCACCTGGCCCGGGATGGCGGCCAGCCGCTGGCGGCTGCCCAACACCGGCATGCTGGCCAGCAGCGCACGGGTATAGGGGTGGCGCGGCCGGGCGAAGACGGCGTGGACGTCGCCCTCCTCGACCACGCGGCCGGCATACATGACGGCGACCCGGTCGGCGATCTCGGCCACCACGCCCAGATTGTGGGTGATGAACAGGATGCTCATGCCCAGCTCGGCCTGCAGCCGGCGCATCAGGTCGAGGATCTGTGCCTGGATCGTGACGTCGAGCGCCGTGGTCGGCTCGTCGACGATCAGCACTGCCGGCCCGCAGGCGAGCGCCATGGCGATCATCACGCGCTGGCGCATGCCGCCGGACAGCCGATGGGGATATTCCGCGGCCCGGCGCGCCGGATCGGGGATGCCGACCTTGGTCAGCATCTCGATCGCCCGCTCGTGGGCGGCCCGCTTGCCCAGCCCCTGGTGGCGCCGCAGCGCCTCGCCGATCTGGTCACCGACCGTATAAACCGGATTGAGGCTGGTCATCGGCTCCTGGAAGATCATGCCGATCTCGTTGCCGCGGATCGCCCGCATCGCCGGCTCGCCCAGTTGCGCCAGGTCGCGGGTGACGCCGTCGCGGCCGGTGAGGTTGATGGTGCCCTCGACGATCCGGCCCGGCGGATCGGGGATGAGGCGCATGATCGACAGGCTGGTGACCGACTTGCCGCTGCCGGATTCGCCGACCACGGCCAGGGTTTCGCCGCGATGAAGCGTGAAGGACACGCCATCGACCGACTTGGCCGTGCCGCCCTCGACCTTGAACCAGGTCTTCAGGCCTTCGACCGCCAGCAGGGGTTCGCCGGCCACGGTCATCTGGTGCGGCCGCGCGCGGCGACCGGCAGAGTCGCCTCGACCAAGCCGTTGCGGCTGGTCACCACCTCGTCATGCAGGTTGGTCACGACGCAGACATGGTTCGGCACGATGCGCACCCGCTCGCCGATCGCCGGCTTACGCGCCGAATGGGTCAGGTCGAGGATGCCATGCTCCTCGTTCAGCCGCTCGATGATCGCGTCGGGATATTCCAGGATCAGGCCATAGCCCTCACCGACCGACGGGGCGACCCGGTCGCTCGACAGGCTCTTCGAGCCCGCATCGATGATGGCCCGGTTTTCGGTCGGCCGGCTGACCACGGTCGCATGCAAGTGCAGCGCGCAGTCGTCGAGCGCCGCGACGCCGGCGCCCACCGTCGCCCTGTCGTGATAGATATAGGTTCCGACCCTGAGCTCGGTCAGGCCCTCGATCTCGTGCTGGTGCCAGACATTGGGCGTGCCGCCGCCCGACACGATGCGGATCTCGATGCCCTCGCCGCCCAGCCGCTGCTTGGCCGCCGCCACGAAACGCGCGGTCTCGGCCGAACTCGGATAGGTCATCAGCCCGTCGAAGCGCAGGCCGTCCGTGGCGATGATCGCCTGGGCCAGGGCCAGGGCCTCGTCGACCGTGACGACTCCGGTGCGCTTGCCGCCGGAATCGAATTCGACCAGCACCCCGATCTCGGCGCCGGCCTGCCGCGCGGCGGAGGCCACCGTCTCGAGCGCCACCGGATTGTCGACCACGACGCGCATCGACACGCGCTTCGCCAGCGCCGCCAGCCGCGCCGCCTTGATCGGTCCGATCATCGGATAGGACAGCAGGATGTCGGTGACGCCGGCATCCGCCATGACCTCGGCCTCGCCCAGCTTCTGACAGGTGATGCCGCCGGCGCCGAGCGCCAGTTGCCGAAGTGCGAACTGCGGCAGCTTGTGCGTTTTGATGTGGGGACGCAGCTTCAGACCATGCTGGTCGCAATAGGCCTGCATCTTGGCGAGGTTGCGCTCGACGCGATCGAGGTCGATCACCGGCACCGGGGTTTCGAGCTGGTCGATGTTCATGAGCGTCTCCGTTCGCTTTGTCGTTCCGCCACCTCCCTATCGTCATGGCCGGGGCAAGCCCGGCCATGACGAGAGAAGGCGTTTCCTACTTCGCGGGCAGCGCCGCGACGCAGTCGATCTCGACGTGGATGCCGTGCAGCTGGCAGCCGATGGTGGTGCGGGCCGGCGGGGCCGTCTTGAAGAACTCGGTATAGATCTCGTTGTATTCCTTGAAGCGGGTAAGATCGGCCAGATAGGCGTTGATCTTGACCACGTCCTCGAGGCCGGCGCCGACACCCTTCAGGATCGTCTCGAGGTTGCGGATGGTCTGGCGCACCTGCTCGGCGAAATTATCCGACATCACGCCGGTCTTGGGATCGACGGGGCCCTGGCCGGAGACATAGGCGAAGCCGTTCGCGGTGATGGCGTGGGAATATTGGCCGGCCGGCTTGGCGGCACCCTCGACGATATGGGCCTTGCGCATAACAACTCTCCTGGTGAAATCAGTGACGGCCGAGCACGCGGCCCGGTCGGAGGCCGGTCGGTTTCCCGTCGGCCAGAATGGTCTCGCCCGCGACCCAGACCCGGTCGATGCCGGAGGCGAGTTCGGTCGGGCTGTCGAAGCTCGCCAGATCGGCGAGGTCGGGCGTGAACAGCACGAGGTCGGCGGCGAGGCCGGGGCGCACTAGCCCCCGGTCCATCAGGCCGAAGCGCTGGGCCGCGATCGAGGTCATGCGGCGCACGGCATCTTCCAGGCCCAGCCACCCTTCGTCGCGCGACAGCTTGCCCAGCACGCGCGGAAACGTGCCATAGGCGCGCGGGTGCGGCCGGGTCCCGGGGCGCGGCAGGCTGTCGGAACCCACCATGTGCAGCGGATGGGTGAAAGCGGCGCGCAGGTCGTCCTCGCCCAGCTGGAACATGACGATGGTCGTCTGGCCACCATCGCGGATGACCAGGTCGGCCAGGAAATCGAATGGCTGCAACGCCGCCTCGGTGGCGGCCACGTCCATTGCCTTGCCCTCGAAGCGCTTCAGGTCGGGCTGGCCGACACCCGAGATGCGGACGTTGTTCCAGCCGATCAGCTTGACCTTGGACGGCCAGGTGCCGTTGCGCCCGTCGCCCTCTTCGACCGACTGACGCAGGCCGGCGCGGGTGACCGGGTCCTGCAGCCGGCCGATCAGCGCGTCGATGCCGCCTGATTGCGCGGTCGGCGGCAACAGTTGCAGGATCGTGCTGCTGCCGGCCGGATAAGGATACATGTCGAAGCTGACGTCGACCCCGTCGGCCCGCGCCGCTTCCAACCGCTTGATCGCGCGCGCGACGCCGCCCCAGTTGGGCTTGCCGGCCGATTGCAGGTGGGACAGCAGCCCTTGGGCGCCCGACGATTTGAGCAGGGCCAGGAACTCGTCGACCGCCGGGATCAACTCGGCCTCATAGCTGCGGACATGGGCGGTCAGCACGGCCTGATGGGCGGCGACCGTTTCGGCCAGGGCCACCAGTTCGGCGGTCCCGGCAAAGGCGCTCGGCGGATAGACCAGGCCCAGCGACAGTCCACCGGCGCCGGCGGCCAGGTCGCGCGCCAGCAACCGCTGCATTTCTGTCAGCTCCACCGGCGTCGGCGCCCGCTCGTCATAGCCCATGACCGCAAGGCGCAGCGCGCCATGGCCGACGAGCGAGACCAGGTTGAGTGCGATGCCGTTGGTCTCGAGCGCCATCTTGTAACCGGCGAAATCCGTGAAGATCTCGTCCTCGCCGGTCTCGCCCAGCAGCGCGCCGAAATGCCCGCGCAGCGCGTCGGTCCGGCCCGGTGCCTTGGGGTAGAGCGAAAAACTGCAGTTGCCGACGACGATGGTCGTGACGCCCTGGATCGCCTTTTCCAGCCGCTCCGGCTCGCGCAGGAACATCAGGTCGTCATGGGTATGGGCATCAATGAAGCCCGGCGCCAGGTAGCGGCCAGCGGCTTCGAGCACCTCCACACCGTCGGCGGGCAACCGGGCACCGACGGCGGCGATGCGGCCGCCGCTCAACCGCACATCGCCCAGGAACCAGGGAGCGCCGCTGCCGTCGACGATCCGCGCGCCGCGGATCAGCAGGTCTTTCACCATGGATACCTCACATCAGCCGCTGGAGTTTCGGGTCGAGCGCGTCGCGCAGCCCGTCGCCGACGATCTGCAGCGACAGCACGGTCAGCACGATCGCCAGGCCCGGCGCCAGGATCAGCCAGTCGGCCTGGTTCATGTATTGCTGGGCACCGGCGATCATGTTGCCCCAGGTCGGCGTGGTCGGCGGCACGCCGGCGCCGAGGAAGCTCAGCGCCGCCTCGGTCAGGATCGCCGTCGCGAAGATGAAAGTGCCCTGCACGATCAGCGGCGAGACCAGGTTGGGCAGCAGATGCACCAGCATGATCCGCGCGTCGCTGGCGCCCAGCGCCTCGGCCGCCTCGACGAACTGCAGCTCACGCAGCACGAGCGTGGCGCCGCGCACGATGCGGGCGACCCGCGGCGTATAGACGATGCCCAGCGCCAGCACGACGTTGAACAGCGACGGCCCGAGCCCCGCCAGGAGCGCGATCGCCAGCAGGATGTCCGGAAACGCCATCAGCGCGTCGGTGAAGCGCATCAGCGCGGCATCAAGCCTGCGGACATAGCCCGCGAACAGGCCCAGCAGGGTGCCGAGCACGCTCGCCAGCAGCACGACCATCAGCCCGACCGACAGCGAGACTCGCGCGCCATAGAGCGTGCGGGTCAGCACGTCGCGGCCGAAATCGTCGGTGCCGAACCAATGGATCCCGACCGGCGGCTTCAGGCGATGCACGATGTCCATCTTGGTCGGCGCGTAGGGCGCGATCCAGGGCGCGAGGATCGCCGACCCGACGATGAGTACGATCACGGCCAGGCTCACGACCACGATGCGCCGGCGCAACAGGCGCGCGAACAGCAGGGCGCCGGGGGAGCGGGGCTTGGTCATGAGCGTTCGCCTCCCCTCGTCATCCCCGGACTTGCCCCGGAGATCCACGCGCCGGTCGCAACGCCGCGGCGTCCATCAGGGAAAGTCGAAGCGCGGAGGCGCGTGGATGGCCGGGTCAGGCCCGACCATGACACTGAGTTTGAGGTGCAAGCTGTCATCGCTAATACCTCACCCGCGGATCGACGACCGCGTAGAGCAGGTCGACCGCCATGTTGATGAGCACGTAGAGGCCCGAGATGATCAACAGCGCGCCCTGGATCACTGGATAGTCGCGCCGCAGCACGGCCGAGACGATCAGGTTGCCGACGCCCGGCAGGCCGAACACGGTCTCCGTCACGATGGCGCCGCCGATCAGCGCCGCGATGGTCAGGCCGATCACGGTCAGCACCGGGATGAGCGCGTTGCGGAACGCGTGCTTGATGATGACCGCACCCGGACCCAGCCCCTTGGCCCGCGCCGTGCGCACATAATCCTCGTGCAGCACGTCGAGCATGCTGGTGCGGGTGAAGCGGATGATCAGCGCCGAATTGGGCAGCCCCAGCGCGATGGCCGGCAGCACCAGGTGATGCAGCCGCTCGCCCAGCCCCGCCCCCGGGTTGCCGTAGCCCGCGACCGGGAACCAGCCGAGCCGCACCGCGAAATATTCGATCAGGGTCAGGCCGACCCAGAAGCTGGGCAGGCTGGCGGCCAGCATGGAGATCGCGGTGACCGCCTGGTCGAGCAGGGTGCCGCGCCGCACCGCCGCCAGCACGCCGACCGGCACGCCGATGGTGATGGCGATCGCGATCGACATGCCGGTCAGCCAGCTCGTCAGCTCCGCCCGGTCGAGCATGGCATCGACGACCGGCCGGTTGAGGAAGATGGAATTGCCTAGATCGAACGACAGGATGTCGCGGATATAGAGTACGAACTGCACCGGCAGCGGCCGGTCGAGCCCGAGCTGGGTCCTGAGCGCCGCGACGTCGGCCGGCGTCGCGTTGGATCCCAGCATGACCGCCGCCGGATCGCCCGGCACGACCCGGGCGATGACGAACACGATCGCCGCCACCATCAGCATCACGATCGCCATGCCGGCAAACCGGCGGGACAGGTAGGCGGTCATTCCGTCACCTCGCCTTCACCTTCTCCCGCAAGCGGGAGAGGGTAAATTGCCTTAAGTTATTGCGTGAGCTTCACGTTCCAGAAGAAGGGCCAGCCCATGGGCGTGTAGCCGGTGAGCTTCTGCGACTGGGCCGACAGGCTGTAGAACTCGCCGATCTTGATCGCCGGCGCCTGGGCGTAGAACAGGCCCTGGATCGCCTTCCAGTCGGTGACGCGCTTGGCAGGATCGGTCTCGAGGTTGAAGGCATCGAGCGCCGCCTTCTTCTCCGGGGTGTCCCACCAGCCCGGATATGCCGGGTTCATGATGGTGATCAGCGACGGTTCGGGCACGAAGGCGTGGAAGGTGAAGAACCCGTCCCACTGGGTCGGATCGCCGCGCTTCGACAGGAGCGTCGCCCAATCCAGCACCTGCAGATCGACCTTGAAGCCCGCTTCCTCCAGATTCTGCTGGGCGACCAGGCTCATCTTGTACAGGAAGTCATATTGCGGCGAGGTCAGGATCTTGATCGGTTCGCCCTTGTAGCCGGCCTGCTTCAACAGCGCCTCGGCCTTCTTCGGGTCGTGCTGGTTGTAGCCCTTGACGCTGCCCTCGTCATAGAAGGGTGTGCCCTTGGGATAGATCGAGCCTTCGACCTGGAAGAAGCTCGGATCGCCGAACGCGGCCAGCAGCATGTCCTCGGGGGCCAGCGCCGCCTGGGCCGCCTGGCGGACCAGCGGATTGGCCATCGGCCCGGTCTTCTGATTGAAGATCAAAAGCGCGAAGGCGAACGGCTTGACCGTGATCGGCTTCACCGCCGCCTGGTCCTTGAACTTGGGCGCCAGCTCGGTCGGCAGCGAATCCGCGAACTGATATTGCCCGGCCAGCATGCCGTCGACCCGGGTGGTCGCGTTCGGCACCGGCACGAAACGCAGTTCCTCGATCTCGGCCTTGCGGGCACCGGCATAGCCGCTGGGCGTGCCGGCCGGCGAGGTATAGCCGTCGAAGCGGACCATGCGGATATATTGATCGGGCTTCTGCTCGACGATCTTGTAGGGGCCGGTACCGATGTAGGTCTTGAGCGTATCGCTCGAGGCCGCCAGTGCCTTGGGCATGATCGCCGCGGCGCCGTTCTGGAGAGCCAGCAGCGGCAGCAGCGGCGCGAACGGCTGCTTCAGCTTGATCGTGATCGTCTTGGCGTCCTTGGCCGCGACCTCTTCGACGGCCGGGGCCGCGAGCTTGCCGCGCGGGCTGGCCTTCAGCCAGTGCTGGAGCGAGGCGACCACGTCGTCCGCTCCCATGGCGCTGCCGTCATGGAACTTCACGCCCTGGCGCAGCGAAATCGTGTAGAGTTTTCCGCCGTCCGCGATTTCCGGCAGCGCCGCGGCCAGCAGCGGTGCCGCCTGCCATTTGCCATCGAACGCGTAGAGCGTCTCGAACACGTGCTGGGTGATGATGCTGACCAGATCCGACGTGACCGTCACCGGATCGAGCGGGCCGGGCTCGCCGATCGTGGCGATGTCGATGGCGGATTTGGCGGTCTGCGCCTGAACCGGGCCGAACAGCAAGCTGCTGCCGAGCGCCAAAGCGGTAAAGCCTGATTTGAACGAGAGCATGACTCCCCCTTTCGTCCGCGCGGCATTCGCCGTCGCTTGAGCTCGCTTGTCCGATATATCAGATTTAATTCTTGTATACCGGACAATGAGACCGTAATCTCTTCGCCACGCCCTTGCAACGAATTTGACAGGGCCGACAACCGCTCCGTTACTGGAGCGGCGAAACGGGAGAGCGGAACGATGGCACCGGACGGACAGACCACGGAGATCGATGCAGGCAAGGCCGATGCCCCCGCCTCGACCCGCGCACGCGGCATCGACCGGGCGATCGACCTGCTGGAGTGCCTGCATGCCGCCCGCGGCCCGCTGAAGATCGGCGAACTCGCCCGCCGCATCAACGCGCCGCGCTCGACCGCCTACGAACTGGTCAACCGCTTCATCGAGGCGGGCATCCTGGAGAGCTATGACGAGGAGGGCCGGGTGTTCTTCGGTCGGACCGTGCATTTCTGGGCGACCGACTACCTGACCGTCAACGACCTGACCAAGCGCGCCTGGGAAGAGGTGCAGCGCCTGGCAGAGCTGTCGGGCGAGACCACCCAGTTCTGTACGCTGCAGGGCAACAAATACACGGTCATCCACATGCGGAGTGGCGCCAAGATGTTCCGCATCAGCTCCGACATCGGCATCGAGGTGCCGATTCCCTGGACCGCATCGGGCCGGCTGCTGCTGGGCCATCTCGGCAAGGAAGCCCTGCGCCGCTTCCTGCCGCCGGAGGACCTGACCCTGCCGGACGGACGCCGGCTCGACTTCGACGCATTCCACCGCGAGATCGAGCAGGCCAGTGCCGGCGGCTTCTGCGTCACCACCGGCCTGGTCGACGGCTTCACCCAATGCATGGCGGCGCCGGTCAAGGACGGCAACGGCCAGACCATCGCGACCATCTGTTTCGTCGCGACCGCCGGCAAGACCGAGGAGGAACGCCGCCGCCTGCTCGACCTGCTGGTCGCGAGCGGCCACAGCCTGTCCGCCCCGCAGCGGCGGTAGATCTCTCGGTCATGGCAGGCGCCTGCGCGCGGACGACGGTATAAATCAGCAATGCTTGACCTTCACGCTGAACCGATCAGCCGTGGCTCAGGCCGGTCTGCGGTTGGCGACGCTCAGCACGGCCTGCAGTAGCACGTTGGCGCCCGCGGCCGCATCCGCCTCGGTGATGCTTTCGGCCTCGTTGTGGCTGATCCCGCCTGCACAGGGCACGAACACCATGGCGGTCGGCGTGATCGCAGCCAGGTTGGCGGCGTCGTGGCCGGCGCCGCTGACGATGTCGCGATAGCCGTGGCCGCTCGCGTCGGCCGCCGCGCGCACGGCCGCGATACAGGCGTTGTCGAACCGCACGGCCGGCGCCGCCCAGGTCGTGTCGAACCGGATCTCGATGCCCAGGTCGTGGGCAATCCCGTCGGCGGCCGCGCGGAATGCCGCCTCCATGCGATCCAGCGCCGCGTCGTCCGGATGACGCAGGTCGATCGTGGCCTTGGCCGCTCCGGGCACGACGTTGGTCGAACCCGGCTGGACCTCGACGATGCCGATGGTGGCGACCCCGCCGCCGCCCTCTTCGCGGGCGATCCGGTCGAGCGCCACCGCAAAGCGCGCCAGGCCCTGGAACGCGTCGTGCCGATGGTTCATCGGCGTGGTGCCGGCATGGCTGTCCTGGCCCGCCACCGAGAAATGATACCAGCGGATGCCTTGTACCCCGGTCACCACGCCGATGGTCTTGCCCTCGGCCTCCAGGATCGGTCCTTGCTCGATATGCAATTCGAAGAAGGCGGCGAGCGGATGGTCGCCGCACGGCGTCTCGCCGGCAAAGCCGATCCGTTCCAGCTCGTCGCCGAACCGCTTGCCGTCGCGGTCCGCCCGGTCTAGCGCATAGTCGAGTGCGAAGCGGCCGGTGAATACGCCGGACGCGAGCATCGCCGGGGCAAAGCGCGCGCCCTCCTCGTTGGTCCAGTTGATCAGTTCGATCGGTGCCTCGGTCTCGTAGTTGGCGTCGTTCAGGGTCCGGATCAGTTCCAGGCCGGCCAGTACGCCCAGGATGCCATCGAACTTGCCGCCGGTCGGCTGGGTGTCGAGATGGCTGCCGACCGCCACGGGCGGCAGCGACGGATCGCGGCCCGGCCGGCGTGCGAAGATGTTGCCGACCCGATCGACCGTCACGGCGCAGCCCGCAGCCTCGGCCCAGGCGATCAATTGATGGCGCACCTGGCCGTCGAGATCGGTCAGCGCCTGGCGATTGATGCCGCCCTTGGGCGTGCCGCCGATTTCGGCGGTTTCCATGATGGTGCGCCAGAGGCGGGCGCCGTCGATCCGCAGATTATCCATGAGGGTCAGCTCTTTGGTGTCGGGATGAGGGTGGGTTCGGGGATCGGCAGCACGCTGGGCCCGATCGCCTGCGGCGGTGGGGCAGTGGCGCCACCGTCGGCCCCCGGATAGGTCGTGCGCAGCTGCCGGATCGCATCCGCCGCATCATAGTCGCCTGGCTTCAGGCTGTTCGACAGGGCGACCGCCATCTTGACCTCGACCTGGACCGAGGTCTCCGGCGGATTATAGTAGTTGTTCCAGCCGAACGGCGGCCGGCGCCAGCCCCAATAGGGCCCGGGTCCCCAGCCGGGGCCCCACGGATCGTCGTAGAAGCCCGCCCGCTGCTGGATGTCGGAGCTGGTCTTGGAATCGGCGACCGAGAAGCCCCTGAAGCCCTGGGACTGCGCGATCTGGGCGGCGCGCCAGATCGCCATGTCATAGGCCAGCGACTTGCCCTGCCGCTCGGTCGGGCTTTGATCCATCCGATAGCCGTAGCCTTGCTGGGACGGTGCCACGTAGCTCACCTCGTAGCGCCCATCGGGCAGGCGGATGTCGGAATAGCCGAAGCTGCGCGCGACATCGACCGGCGTCAGCAGCGGATAGCTGGGTCCGGTGGCGCAGCCGGTCAGCAGAATGCCGAGACCGGTAAGAACGGCAAAGGCCGCATGACGAGATGACATGATCGAATTCGTCCCCGGCAAGACGGTTAAGTCCCGATTATGCGACCGCGCCCTGCCCTGGGCGAGCGTTATTCGACGAGTGCCGTCTGCGGCGCCGGGTCGTCCCAATCCGCGCCGATGCGCGGATAGAACCAGGCGAGACAGACCCCGCGCACCGCCATGAACAGGACGAAGGCGCCCCACAACCCGTTGTTGCCGGCGATCGGCATCAGAGCGAAAGCGGCGATGAGGAAGACCGCCAGCGAGATCATCATGCCGTTGCGCAATTCCCGCGCCCGGGTCGCCCCTATGAAGATGCCGTCGAACTGGAAGCCCCAGACCGAGACGACCGGCAGCGCGATCGCCCAGGGCAGAAAGCTGCGCGCGACGGCGCGCACCGGCTCCTGGTTGGTCAGGCCGGCGATGACCGCAGGGCCGATCGCCGCATAGACTGCCGCGAAACCAAAGGCGCCCAGCACGGCCCACAGCATGGAGACGCGGCTGGCCGCGCGCAGCGACGCCCGGTCCCGCGCACCGACGGCGACGCCGACCAACGCCTCGGCGGCATAGGCGAAGCCGTCGAGGCCGAACGTCGTGAAGGTCTGGAAGTTCAGCAGCACGGCATTGCCGGCCAGCACGACGTCGCCCAGGCCGGCACCCAGGCGCGCGAACAGGCCCGTAACCCCGATCAGGCAGGCGGTCCGAAGGAAGATGTCGCGGTTGATCGCGAACAGCCGGAGCAGCGGCGCCCGTTCCCACAAGGCCGAGAGCACCAGCGGCGGCAGCCCGCGCCGGCGCAGATGCCAGAGGACGGCGAGACCGAGCATCAGCCCGATGCCGTCGGCCATGGCCGTGGCGGCGCCGATGCCGTCGACCCCGCGGCCCAGCCCGTAGACCAGCCCGATCGCCAGCACCATGTTGAGGAAATTGAGCACCAGCTGCAAACCGAATCCGAGCTTCGCCCGTTGCAGGCCGAGCAGGCTGCCCAGCACCACGGAATTGCCGAGCGCCGCCGGCGCCGACCAGATCCGGGCATCGCAATAGGCGCGCGCTGCGGCGCCGACGGCAGGGCTGCCGCCCAACAGGTGAAGCGCGCCCCCCAGCAACGGCCCCTGCGCGACCAGGACGGCGAGCCCCAGCAGGAAGGCCAGCAGCAGCGCGCGCAGCGGGATCAGCCTCATCTGCACGGCATCGCCGGCGCCCAGCGCCTGGGCCATCAGCCCGGTCGTAGCCATCCGCAGGAATCCGAGGCCCCAGATCATCGCGCTGAAGATCAGCCCGCCCAGCGCCACCCCGCCCAGGCTCGCCTCGTCCGGCAGATGGCCGGCGACCGCGGTGTCGACCGCCGACAGCAGCGGGACCGACAGGTTGGCGAGCACGATCGGCACCGCGAGCACCACGACGCGCCGATGCCAGCCGGCAGGCGTCCCGGCCATGCGGCCGTCGCCGTTGACTCGTGCCCCCGCTTTCCCCATCGTGCCGCCGCCCTCCTGAAAAAGGGTCGAAACCCGCGCGCCTCGTGGCGCTCGGGCATTTTCCGTCCGAACCTGGGATCACCGCATCGGCGGCGCCCCAAGTCCGCTGCCGATCATGAATGCCTCGAAGCAGGGTCGATCGAAATCTCAACGCAAATGTTTATTGCCCTGATGCCCGGGCTTTTTCCAAACCTGGAATCGGCATGGGGCCATGCGCGACAGGGATTACGGCGTCTTTCGAATGTTCGGTAAAAAGCTCGCCGCCTGGCTGGTCGGCCGTCCGCGCGACGCGCTGGCCCCCGGCGTACGCCATCATATGGCGCTGGCCGCCTTCGTAGCGTGGGTCGGCCTCGGCGCCGACGGCCTGTCTTCGGCCAACTACGGTCCCGAGGAAGCGTTCCTGGCGCTGGGCGGCAATACCCACCTCGCCGTCTACCTGGCGATCGCCACCGCCTTCACCGTCTTCCTGATCTCGCTCGGCTACAACCAGGTCATCGAACTGTTCCCGTCGGGCGGCGGCGGCTACAAGGTCGCGACCACACTGATCGGACCCTATGCCGGCCTCGTCTCCGGCGCCGCCCTCATCGTCGATTATGCGCTGACCATCGCCATCTCGGTCGCGAGCGGCGTCGATGCACTGTTCAGCCTGCTGCCGGTCGAGTACCAGGGCCTGAAGCTGGGCGTCGAGCTGGTGATGACGCTGGTGCTGATGGTCCTGAACCTGCGCGGCGTCAAGGAACCGCTGCACCTGCTGGTGCCGATCTTCATCGGGTTCGTGCTGACCCATGGCGCGCTGATCATCTATGGCGTGCTCTACCATGCGCCGATGATCCCCGACATCGCGCCCGCGACTTGGCGCGAGACCCGGCATTTCGCCGGCGAGATCGGCTGGTTCGGCGTGATCGCGGTGCTGCTGAAGGCCTATTCGCTGGGCGGCGGCACCTATACCGGCATCGAGGCGGTCTCGAACAACGTCAACATCCTGAAGGAACCGCGCGTGCGGACCGGTCGCTGGACCATGGTCTACATGGCGCTGTCCCTGAGCTTCATGGCCGGCGGGCTGATCATCCTCTACGTGCTTTGGGACGTCCGGGCCGTCGAAGGCCAGACGCTCAACGCCGTGGTGTTCGACACCATCCTGGGCACGATCTTCGGTGCGGATTCGGCGCTGGCTCACGGGATCCTGACCCTGGTCCTGGTGTTCGCGGCGGGCATCCTGTTCGTCGCCGCCAACACCGGATTCCTGGGGGGACCGGCCGTACTGGCGAACATGGCGGTCGATCGGTGGGTGCCGCACCAGTTCAGCCAGCTGTCGAACCGCCTGGTCACCCAGAACGGCGTGCTGGTGATGGCGGGAGCGGCGATCGCGACGCTGCTGGTGACCCACGGCGACGTCGACGTGCTGGTCGTACTCTACAGCATCAACGTGTTCGTCACCTTCACGCTGTGCCTGTTCGGCCTATGCGTCCATTGGTGGCGCGAGCGCCGGCGCAATCCCGACGCGCTGAAGCGTCTGGCGCTCGCCGGCGTCGCCTGCTTCGTCACCGGCTCGATCCTGATCGTGACGCTGTCCGCCAAATTCACCGAAGGCGGCTGGCTCACCGTGTGCGTCACCGGCTGCGCCGTCACGCTGGGCATCGCCATCCGTCGGCACTACACGCGAACCGGCCAGGCGCTGGCCAAGGTCGACGCGCTGTTCGCGACCGCCGTGCCGTCGCGACGCGACGCGCCCGAGCCCGAGATGGACAAGAGCCAGCCGACGGCCGTGTTCATGATCGGCCGCTCGCTGGGCGCCGGCATGCACACGCTGCTGTCCCTGCGCAAGCTGTTCCCGCAGCAATTCCGCAACTTCGTCTTCGTGTCGGTCGGCGAAGTCGATTCGGAGAGTTTCCGCGGCGAGGAACGGCTGCACGAACTGCAGACGGAAGTGTCGGCGACGCTCGAGCATTTCGCGGCCTATTGCCGGCAGCGCGGCCTGCCGTCGGCGACGTTCGAAAGCTTCGGTCCCGACATCATCTTCGAGATCAACAAGCTGGTCGATCGGGTCCTGGCCGAATTCCCCAACAGCGTATTCTTTTCTTCGACCCTGATCTTCGATGATGAGAATTGGGCGATTCGCCAACTGCACAACGGAACGGCATTGACCATCCAGCAGCGCTTGCATCGGCGCGGCATCCCCATGGTCATTCTTCCAATGAATCTCTGAGCGGTTAAGCCGTTGCGCCTTCAGCACCGAACGCCTGTTTTACTTATGCTTATGTAATAGGCGTTTCAGGCCCGGATACTCCCCTTGATTTTTGCGGCATTTTGACGCCTGCTATTTGGGAAACCAGCGGGAATGCGAATTTCGCTTAACCCGCCTACATTCCAACGGGGGGATGGCTTATGGCGACCTACGAAATGGCGGGTTCGACACGGACCTTGGCCGGCGGCGAGAAGTTGGTGATCTTCGCCTCTTCGCTCGGCACGGTGTTCGAGTGGTATGATTTCTACCTTTACGGCTCTCTCGCGCCGAACATCGCGAAGAATTTTTTCTCGGCCGTGGCGAACCCGAATACGGCATTCATCTTCGCATTGCTCGCCTTTGCCGCCGGCTTCGCCGTACGCCCGTTCGGCGCGCTGGTGTTCGGTCGCCTGGGCGATCTCGTCGGCCGCAAATACACCTTCCTCATCACCATCCTGATCATGGGCATCTCGACCACGGCGGTGGCATTCCTGCCGGGCTACGCGACGCTCGGCATCGCGGCGCCGATCATCCTGATCGTGCTGCGGCTGCTGCAGGGCCTGGCGCTGGGCGGCGAGTACGGCGGTGCCGCGACCTACGTCGCCGAGCACGCGCCGATGGGCAAGCGCGGGCTGTTCACCGCCTGGATCCAGACCACGGCCACGCTCGGCCTGTTCCTGTCGCTGATCGTCATCATCGGCTGCCGCCTGTCGATGGCGCCTGCCGACTTCGAAAATTGGGGCTGGCGCGTGCCGTTCGGCGTCTCGCTGCTGCTGCTGGCGGTCTCGATGTGGATCCGCCTGAAGCTCGACGAGTCCCCGGTGTTCAAGCAGATGAAGGCCGAGGGCAAGGGCTCCCATGCCCCGCTGACCGAATCCTTCCTGGTCTGGAAGAACGCCAAGATCGTCATCCTGGCACTGCTCGGCCTGACGGCGGGTCAGGCGGTCGTCTGGTACACGGGTCAGTTCTACGCCCTGTTCTTCCTGACCCAGACCCTGAAGGTCGACGCCCAGACCGCCCAGTTGCTGGTCGGTGCGGCGTTGTTGATCGGCACGCCGTTCTTCCTGGTGTTCGGTGCGTTGTCGGACCGGATCGGCCGCAAGCCGATCATCATGGCCGGCTGCCTGCTGGCCGTGCTCACCTATTTCCCGCTGTTCCAGGGCCTGACCCACTACGCCAACCCGGCGCTCGAGACGGCGCAGGCCAAGGCCCCGGCGACCGTGATCGCCGACCCGGCGGATTGCTCGTTCCAGTTCAATCCGATCGGCAACATCAAGTTCACCAACAGCTGCGACGTTGCCAAGGCGGCCCTGGTCGCCCGCAGCGTGCCTTACGAGAACGTGGCAGGCCCCGCAGGCTCCACGGCCCAGATCAAGATCGGTGACACCGTCATCGACGCCTACCCCGCCGCCGAAGCCAAGGACAAGGCAGCCGCCTTCACCAAGTCGTTCGGCGATACGGTCACCGCCGCCGGCTATCCGATCAAGGCGGATCCCGCCCAGATCAACTATCTGATGACCCTGGTGCTGCTGTTCGTCATGGTGCTGTACGTCACCATGGTCTACGGCCCGATCGCGGCCATGCTGGTCGAAATGTTCCCGACCCGCATCCGCTACACGTCGATGTCGCTGCCCTACCACATCGGCAACGGCTGGCTCGGCGGCTTCCTGCCGACGACCGCGTTCGCCATCGTGGCCATGACCGGCAACATCTACTCGGGCCTGTGGTACCCCATCGCGATAGCGGCCTTCACCTTCGTCGTTGGCATCCTGTTCGTGCCGGAGACCAAGGATCGCGAAATCATCGACTGACCGTCGGTAGTGTCGAGACCCCGCCCCCGCCTCGACGCGGGGGCGGTTTTCATAAGAACGCAGTCGACTTCACGAAATCTGGGAGGATTCCCCTTTGTCCCGTCACGTTCCTTGGGCGGCGTCCGCCGCTGCCGCACTCTTCGCCTCGACCGCCTTCACATCCGCCGCATTCGCCGCCGACCCGATCAAGATCGGCGTCTCCGGCCCGTTCACCGGCGGCTCCGCCTCGATGGGCGTCAGCATGCGCGATGGCGTCAAGCTGGCGGTCGACGAGATCAACAAGGCCGGCGGCGTGCTCGGCCGGCCCCTGGCGACGGTCGAACGCGACGACGAGGCCAAGAACGAGGTCGGTGTCCAGGTCACGCAGGAACTGATCAACAAGGAACATGTCGTGGCCACCGTCGGCTTCATCAATACCGGCGTGACCCTGGCCGCGACGCGGTTCTACGAAGAGGCCGAGATCCCGGTGTTCGACAATGTCGCGACCGGCACGGCGGTGACCAAGCAATTCCTGCCGCCCGACTACGAGAACAATTACGTCTTCCGCAATGCCGCGAACGACACGATCCAGTCTGCGATGATCGTCGACCAGGCGATCGACAAGCAGCATTTCACCAAGCCGGCGATCATGGCCGACAGCACCAATTATGGGCAGCTCGGTCGCCAGGATCTGGAAGCGGCGCTGGCCAAGAAGAACATCAAGCCGGTCACCGAGGAGAAATTCAACATCGGCGACGTCGACATGACGGCGCAGCTGCTGAAGGCGAAGTCGGCCGGGGCCGATTCGATCCTGACCTACGGCATCGGTCCCGAACTGGCCCAGATCGCCAACGGCATGGCCAAGCTCGGCTGGAAGGTGCCGATCGTCGGCAGCTGGACCCTCTCGATGGCGACCTTCATCGACAATGCCGGCGCCAACGGCGAGGGAGCGGTCATGCCGCAGACCTTCATCCAGGCGGGCACCACTGCGAAGCGCAAGGCCTTCATCGAAAGCTACCAGAAGGCCTACAACATCGACCGCATCCCTTCGCCGGTCTCGGCCTCGCAAGGCTATGATTCGGTCTATCTGCTCGCCGCCGCCATGAAGCAGGCCGGCACGACCGACGGGCCCAAGGTTCGCGCCGCGCTCGAAGACCTCAAGGAAAAGGTCGATGGCGTCGTCACCACCTACGACCACCCGTTCAGCACGACCGACCACGAAGCCATCAGCAAGAACATCCCGGTGTTCGGCATCGTCAAGGCCGGTCGCGTGGCGTTCTGGTCGAAAGACGACGAGGCGGCGGCCGGCCAGGTCCGCGTCAAGGGCGTCGTCAACTGAGGTTTTAGCGAGGGATCGCCCGCCGCGATCCTTCATCCCCGTTCGCGGCCGGGAATCGTTTCCCGGCCGCACCTGTCTTAGGCACATGGGACGCCCATGGAAATTCTGGCTCAGCTCGTGGTCAGCGGCATCGCCGTCGGCATGATCTATGCGGTGATCGCTTTCGGTTACCAGCTCACCTTCGCCACCTCGCGCACGCTCAATTTCGGGCAGGGCGAGGCGCTGATGCTGGGCGCTTTGGTCGGCCTCAGCCTGACCCAGTGGCTGGGCTTCGTCTTCATGCTGCCGCTGGTCGTGCTGTTCGGCCTGTTCCAGGGCGCCGTGGTCGAATGGCTGGGCGTGCGCCAGTCGATGCGCGCCAAGTCCGAATTCGGCTGGATCATGGCGACCATCGCGTTGGGCATCATCTTCCGGAACCTGGCCGAAAACATCTGGGGCCGCGACGATCTCAAATTCCCTTCGCCGCTGCCCGAGGCGCCGCTGAGTTTCCTCGGCGTCAACATGCTGCCGATGGAGGTGGCCGTCGTGGTCGGCGCGCTCGCCATGATGCTGGCGGTCGAGCTGTTCAATCGCCGCTCGATCTACGGCAAGGCCGTGGTCGCCGCCTCCGCCGACCGGGATGCCGCCGGGTTGATGGGCATCAACACCAACCTGGTCATCACCTTTTCCTACGCCCTGTCGTCGGCCACCGCCGCGGTCGCGGGCGTACTGGTCGGCCCGCTGAAGCCGGTCGGCGCCACCATGGGCGCGGTGCTGGGCCTGAAGGCCTTTGCCGTCGCCATCATCGGCGGCCTGTCCTCCGGCTTCGGCGTGATCGTCGGCGGCCTGATCCTGGGCATCGTCGAGAAGCTGACCGGCTTCTATATCGATTCGGGCTACCAGGATGTGCCCGGCCTCGTGCTGCTGCTGCTGGTGTTGGCGCTGAAACCGGCTGGCCTGTTCGGCAAGACCGCGATCAAGAAAGTCTGAGGACCCGCATGTTCAGCCGCTTCCTGGCGCCCTTGCTGGCGATCCTCGTGGTCCTGGCGATCCCGCAGTTCGTCACCAGTCCCTACTACATCCACCTGTTCGTCGTCATCGCGATCTATGGCGTGCTGCTGCTCGGCCTCGACATCGTCGTGGGCTATACCGGCGAGGTCTCGCTGGGCCACGCCGCCCTGTTCGGCATCGGCGCCTATACGGCCGGCTGCCTGAAATTCCTGGGCGGCATCGGGCTCGAATGGGCGCTGCCGGCCAGCATCGCGGTCACGGCGCTATTCGGCCTGATCCTGGCGCTGCCGGCGCTGCGCGTCACCGGCCCCTACCTCGCCATGGTGACGCTCGCCTTCGGCACGATCGTGCAGATCCTGATCAACGAGGTGACCGCCCTCACCAACGGCCCGATGGGCATCACGATGCGCAAGCCGGTCTGGTTCCACCACCGGATCACCGCCTTCGACTATTATTATTTGGCCGCCGTCGCGCTGGGATTGACCGTCGTCATCATCAATCGCGTGCTGCGGAGCCACTGGGGCCGTGCGTTCGAGGCGCTGCGCGACAGCCCGATCGCGTCGGACTGCATGGGCGTCAGCGTCTATCGCTACAAGGTCTATGCCTTCATGATCTCGGCCGGCCTCGCCGGCCTCGCCGGCGCGCTGTTTTCCTATTCCGAGGAATATATCTCGCCGAATACCTATTCGTTCGAGCTGACGATCCTGTTCCTGCTGGCCGTGACGATCGGCGGTCGCAAGTCGCGCCTCGGACCGGTCGTCGGATCCGTGATCATCGTGTT
This sequence comes from Aliidongia sp., assembly GCF_035943795.1. Classification (NCBI taxonomy): domain Bacteria; kingdom Pseudomonadati; phylum Pseudomonadota; class Alphaproteobacteria; order Rhodospirillales; family Dongiaceae; genus Aliidongia; species Aliidongia sp. Next base: position 26,256 of record NZ_DASZBY010000068.1, read on the forward strand.
CCTGCCGAACCTGCTGGCCGACATCGTGCTGTTCCGCGTGCTGGCCGGCGCCATCGCCGTGGCGGCGCTGATCGGCGGTGGGGTGGCCTTGACGCGCCGGACCGCGGAGCCCAAGCGCATCGCCATTCCGGTCGGCCTGTGCCTCGCCTTCTTCGTGGCGAGCCTCGCCCTGACCAGCGTCACCGATTTCCGGCTGACCATCTTCGGCGTGATGATCCTGTTCGTCGTGTTCTACCTGCCCGACGGCATCGTGGGCTACCTGACGGCCGCGACCCAGCGCCGGCGCCCGAAGGCGGCGCTCGTCGTGGCCGGTGCGGCCGACGAGGGCGACGTCTGGGGCGGCTCGGTCCAGGGAACGGTACCGGCCGGCTCGGTCATTCTCCAAGTCGACCAGGTGCAGATGCGCTTCGGCGGCCTGAAAGCGCTCGACCAGGTCGACCTCGCCGTGACACGCGGCAGCGTCCATGGGCTGATCGGGCCGAACGGATCGGGCAAGAGCACGATGATGAACGTGCTGACCGGCATCTACACCCCGACGGAGGGCACGGTCCGGTTCGAAGGCCAGTCGATCGGCGGCCAGAAACCGCCGGTCATCGCCCTGAAGGGCGTCGCCCGCACTTTCCAGAACGTCCAGCTGTTCGGCGAAATGACGCCGCTCGAGAACGTGCTGGTGGGTTTGCACCATACCTATCGGTCGAACTTCCTCGACGTGGTGCTGCGCACGCCGCGCCTGAAGCGCGAGGAGCGGGCGGCCCGGCTGCGTGCAGCCGGCATCCTGCGCTTCGTCGGGCTCGATCCGGCGAACCTGGACCAGGCGCGCAACCTGCCCTACGGCAAGCAGCGCATGCTGGAAATCGGCCGGGCGATGGCGCTCGACCCGCAGGTGCTGCTGCTCGACGAACCCGCGGCCGGCCTGACCGCGCCCGACATCCGCGAACTGATGGCGATGATCCGCAAGATCCGCGACCACGGCATCACCATCCTCTTGATCGAGCACCACATGGACGTGGTGATGAGCCTGTGCGATCGGGTGACCGTGCTCGATTTCGGCCAGAAGATCGCCGAAGGCGGACCGGCCGAGGTCCAGGCCAACCCCAAGGTGATCGAGGCCTATCTTGGCCTCGAAGCCTCGGCCGTCTGACGGGAGGACGAGAGATGCTCCAGGTCGAAGGGCTCGTCGCCGGTTATGGCAAGGTCCAGGTGCTGCACGGCCTGACCCTGTCCGTGCCTGAAGGGCAGTTGGTCACCCTGATCGGCTCGAACGGCGCCGGCAAGACCACGACGCTGCGCGCCATCTCCGGCATGCTGCGTCCGAGCGGCGGCACAATTCGCCTGGCCGGCCAGGATATCGCCGGCCAGCCGGCCCATAAGGTGACGCGCCTCGGGCTCGCCCACTCGCCCGAGGGGCGGCGCGTGTTCCCGACCTTGTCGGTCCGCGACAACCTGCAGCTGGGCGCCTTCACCCGGCTGATCGGCGTCCGGCCCAAGGGCGATGTCGCCGCCGACATCGACCGGATGTACGAGCTGTTCCCGCGGCTGCGCGAACGCCAGGCACAGCTGGCCGGCACCTTGTCGGGCGGCGAGCAGCAGATGCTGGCCATGGCTCGCGCGCTCATGCTCAACCCGCGCATCCTGCTGCTCGACGAACCGTCGATGGGGCTGGCCCCGATCCTGGTGCAGGAGGTGTTCCACACCATTGCCCGCCTCAAGGAACGCAAGGTGACGATGCTACTGGTCGAGCAGTTCGCGGCGGCGGCCCTCGCGGTCGCCGACTATGCCTATGTGCTGGAAAATGGCAGGCTGGCTCATGAAGGCCCGGCGGATCGGTTGCGCGACGATCCGGCAGTACGGGCGGCCTATCTGGGGCAGGCTCACTAGAGGTCCGCCCGACCGGTAGAGGGGCGCGGCGTTGACCGAACTGGTCGAACAGGACAGAACCATCGCCGGCTCCGGCTATTCGCGCTGGCAGGCGCCGGCCGCCGCCCTCGCCATTCACCTATCGATCGGCCAGATCTATGCCTTCAGCGTGTTCAATGAACCGCTGACCCATCTGATCGGCGTCACCCAGGCGGCGCCTGACGACTGGAGCCTGACCACGATCGGCTGGGTCTTCTCGACGGCGATCGGCGTGCTGGGCCTGTCGGCCGCCCTGTTCGGACGCTGGGCCGACCGGGTCGGCCCGCGCCAGACCGCGGTCGCCGCGGCACTCTGCTTCGGCAGCGGCTTCCTGATCGCCGCCTTCGGCGTCGAAGCTCACGTCTATGCGTTGCTGTTCCTGGGCTACGGGGTGATCGGCGGCTGCGGCCTGGGCCTCGGTTACATCGCGCCAATCTCCACCCTCATCAAGTGGTTTCCCGATCGTCCAGGCCAGGCGACCGGGCTCGCCATCATGGGCTTCGGCGGTGGCGCGCTGATCGCCGCCCCGTTGGCCCAGCGACTGATCGGTCTGTTCGCGACCGAGGTCTCGCTCGGCGTCTCCGAGACCTTCGCATGCATGGGCGTGCTCTATACCGGGTTCATGCTGCTGGGGGCTGCGAACCTGAAACAGCCGCCGCCCGATTGGGTCGCACCGCAGCGGCCGCGGGAGACGATCCTCGGCGCGCAGCGCGGGCCGCCCAAGGCCGTGACCGTCGGCATGGCCGTGCGGCAGCGGCAATTCTATCTCATGTCCGCGATCCTGTGCCTGAACGTCACGGCCGGCATCGGCGTGCTGAGCCAGGCGGCGCTGATGTGCCAGGAAATGTTCCCGGAGGTCACGTCGGCCGGGGCCGCCGGCTTCGTCGGCTTGCTGGGCTTGTTCAACATGGCGGGCCGGCTGGCCTGGTCGACGATCTCGGACCAGCTCGGCCGCCGTCCGACCTATGCGATCTTCACCGGCCTCGGCCTGTGCCTGTACGGGCTCATTCCATCGACCGGCCAGGCCGGCAGCATCACGCTGTTCATCGCCGGCTATGCGGTGATCATGAGCATGTACGGGGGTGCCTTCGCGACACTCCCGGCCTATATCCGCGACGTGTTCGGCGCCCACCAGGTTGGCGCCATCCATGGCCGCCTGCTGCTGTCCTGGTCCGTCGCGGGGTTGATCGGCCCGGCGCTGGTCAATTACCTGCGCCGGGCCGAGATCGAGCACGGCGTGCCCCATGCCGACGCTTACTCGCTCGTCATGTACGTGATGGCGGGCCTGCTGGCCGCCGGCTTCGTCTGCAACGCCCTGATGCGACCATTGCCCCGCCCGGTCTGGACGACACGTCCGGACGCCTAGGTCAGCGCGAACGCCATGCAGGCCCCGTTGACCCGTAACGCCAGCGTATCCGCATAGTCGTCGAACGGGTTCAAACGCAGGTCGAGCGTCGTATCGCCGATCGCGACGGTGACCAGCGCGTGGTCGCCGCGGAACACGCTCGACAGCGGCCGGACCGCCACCCCATGGTCCGCCGGTCCCAGCGTGACCTGTTCCGGGCGCAGCATGACCCGGATCGGACCCGATGGCGCGCCGGGCTGCAGGGCCACGGTACCGAGCATGGTCGTCGCCGTGCCGTCCCGGGCAGTGCCGTCCAGCAGGATCGCCTGGCCGGTCAGCCGGGCGACCTCGACATCGATCGGATGGCGATAGAGTACCGTCGGCGCCGCGCATTGCACGATCGAGCCCTGGCGCATCACCGCCACCAGATCGGCACTGGCGAAAGCTTCCTCCGGATCGTGGGTCACCAGGATCGCCGTGGCGGCGCTGGTGCGCAGCAGTGCCACGACATCGGCACAGACGCTGCGGCGCAAGCCCAGTTCGAGCGCGTTGAACGGCTCGTCCAGCAGAATCAGGCCGGGTGCCGGGGCCAGCGCGCGGGCCAGGGCGGTGCGTTGCTGCTGCCCGCCCGAAATCTGGTGCGGATAGCGATGCTCCAGCCCGGCGAGGCCGGTCAGCCGCATCGCCTCGTCGGCGCGCCCCGCCCGGCGCTCGGCACGGGTCAGGCCGAACGCGACGTTGGCGGCGACGCTCAGGTGGGGAAACAAGGTGCCTTCCTGCGGCACGTAGCCGATCCGCCGCCGTTCGGCCGGGACATGTATGCCGGGGCCGTGGAGCACGCGATCGCCGAGTGTGATTCGACCAGAATCCGCCGTCTCGAATCCGGCGATCAGGCGCAGGAGCGTGGTCTTGCCGCAACCCGACGCGCCGAGCAGCGCCACGACCAGGCCGGGCTCGACGGTCAGGTCGACGCCCTTGAGCACGGTGTGATCGCCATGGCTTTTCCGCAGAGCTTCGACACGGAGCAGGCTCATCGCACGTCGTTCAGCCTCAAAGTCCGCATGGTAAAGACATAGACCGGGATGCCGGACACAAGCACCAGGGTGGCGGCGAACGGTGCGGCCGCACCGTAGGCGCGATCGCTGGTGTAGTTCCAGAATTCCGTCGCGAGCGTGACGACGCCGGCCGGCGCCAGCAGCAGGGTCGCGGTCAGCTCGCGCATCAGCTGCAGGGCGGTGAGCGCCAGGGCGGCGCCGATGCCGGGCAGCAGGTTGGGCAGGATGGTCAGCACGAATGCCTGGAACGGCGTCTTGCCCAGGCTGCGCGCCACGTCGCTCAACTCGCGCGGCACCAGTTCCGCCGAGGCCCGGACCGAGGATTGCGCCAGCGGCAGAAACAGCACCAGATAGACCAGCAGCACGAGTCCGCTCGTCTGATAGACCGCCGGCAGGAAGCCGATGGCCGTCGCGACTGCCGCCAGCGCCACGACGATGCCGGGCAAGCCATGGACGATATAGGGCAGCCGGTCGCACAGCATGGCGAAGCGGCCGCGGAAATGGGTGGTGGCGATCACCAGCGGCACGGCGGCGATCGTGGTCAGGACGGCGCCCGGCAAGGCATAGCCGAGAGTGGTCGCCAGCGCCGGCAGCACCCGCTCGATCCCCTGCCCCGCCGAATGGCCCTGCCAGACCCAGAAGCCGAGCGTCACGATCGGCACGCCGAAGCTGAGGATGGTCAGCAGGACGAACCCCAGGATCGCCAGCGGCATGAGCGGCCCCAGCGCGATCGGTACCAGGGCGCGGGCACTGCCCCGGCCGATCCGGGCGACGCGCCGACGGGTGCGCATCCGCGCCTCGGCGAAGGCGACCGGCAGGCAGATCAGCATCAGCACGCCCGATAGCAGGGCGGCGGCCTGGTTGTTGAACTCGGCAGTGTACTGGTCGAAGATCGCCGTGGTGAAGGTCTCGACCCGCAGGAACGACAGGGCGCCGAATTCGGCCAGCATGTGGGCCGCCACCAGCAGCGCGCTGCCGCCGAGCGCCGGCGCGATCTGCGGCAGCACGACCCGGCGGAAGGTACGCCAGCGGCCATGGCCCAGCGAGCGGGCGACATCCTCGAAATTCGGATCCAGGCTGCGCAGGGCGGCCACGACCGGCAAGTAGACCAGCGGCACGCTGTAGAAGGTCAGGATCAGGATGGCCCCCTGGATCTCCTGGAACCAGGGGCCGAGCGACGACCAGGCGAAGCTGGAAACATAGGCCGGAATGGCGAGCGGCAAGGCCACGGCCAGGCGCCACCAGCGCCGTCCCGGCAGGTCGCACCGCTCCGTGCCCCAGGCGGCCGCGATGGCGATGAGGCCGGCCAGCACGGTGACCGAGACGGCGATGGTCAGCGTGTTGAGCAGCAGGTTGAGCGTATAGGGCCGGATCAGGTTCTGCAGAATACCGCCGACGCCGGCCTGCCAACCCTGGACGATCACATAGCCGATCGGCAGGGCCACCAGGACGAACGGGATCAGGCTCGCCATGACGAGCCAGGAGGGCGGCAGCGCCTGCGGCCCCCGGGTCATGGCGAGCCGGCTCGTCAAATCAGTCCGGCCTCGCGTTCCAGCCCATAGGCATCGGCGGCGCTGCCCATGTCGGCGGGCGACACCGGTGCCGTGACGTTCGTCAGCGGCGGCAGCCCGTAGGGCGACGTCAGGCCCGCGAGCACGGGATATTCGGCGGTGGTGGCGATCATCGCCTCCTGCCCGGCTTGGCTCAGCATGAAGGCCAGGAAGCGTTGGGCCGCTGCCTGGTTCCTGCTCGATTTCAGCATGCCGGCGGCCGAGACGTTGAAGATGTTGCCGGCATCGTCGCCCGGGAAGGAATAGAGCGCGGAGTTGAGGTTTTCAGCCCCCTTCTCTTTGGCCAGCGAATACCAATAGTAGTTGTTGGACAGTGCCATCGCGATCTCGCCATTCTCGACCGCGGTGCTGGCGATGCGGTTGCCGTTATAGGACCGGCCGTATTGCTTCAGGCCCTTCAGCCAGGCAAGCGCCGCGTCGCGTCCCTTGATATGGACGATCGACATGACCTGTTCCTGGAAGCCGTCCTGCTTCACATAACCGAACTTGCCGTTCAGCGCCGCCGTGCCGAAATCCATGATCGACTTCGGCAGATCGGCCGGCGCCACCATCTTCTTGTTGTAGGTGATGACGCGGGTGCGGACGCTGGCGCCGATCCAGGTGCCGTCCTTGGCCGAGAACTTGGCCGGAATCAGCTTCAAGGTGGCGGGGTCGATCTGGCCCAGCAGCCCCTTTTCCTGCAGCGAGGCAATCGGCGGGCTCTGCTCGGAGAAGAACAGGTCGGCCGGCGAGCGCGCGCCCTCTTCCGCGATCTGGGCCGCCAGCTCCGGGCTTTCGGCGTTGCGCATGGTGACCTGGATGCCGGTCGATTTGGTGAAGGCCGCCACCAATGCCTCGGTCGTGGCGCGGTGCTGGCCGTTGTAGAGCGTCAGGCCAGCATCGGCGGCCCGGCCGAGCCGTGCCACGCCGGCAACCAGGGACGCACCGGCGAGCGAGACGCCGCCCTGCAGCAAAAACCGTCGATTAAGCTTCGTCATCCGGCCTACTCCTGCAATCGCGAGGCGTTCGCAATATAGCGTCGCGCGCGGTTTGACCAGCCCTATTCCGGTGCAGCGCGCCAGTGTGGGCCGTGACATCTCGATGCAGCACGAGCGACTTATGGTTCGCGCGGCGACCGGTTTTCCGGATCTTGAGTCTCCGGCACGGTATCGTAGACTGCCCTCGAAAGAACGGGGAGCAGCATGCGGATATTGGTAACCGGATCGTCCGGCTGGTTGGGACAGACGCTCGTGCCGCGGCTGCGGCGGGACGGCCATCAGGTCGTCGGCCTGGATCCGGTGCCCTCGGTGCTGACGGAAATCGTCGGGTCGATCGCGGATCGCGCGACGGTCCGCGCGGCAGTCCGCGATTTCGGCATCGAGGCGATCGTCCATTCCGGCGCGCTGCACAAGCCCGACATCGAGACCCACGAGCGCACCGATTTCGTGTCGGTCAACGTCCAGGGTACCCTGAATTTGCTGGAGGAGGCGGTCGCCTTCGGCTCGTCGGTCTCGCGCTTCGTCATGACCTCGACGACGTCGCTGATGATCTCGAAGACGGTCCGCGCCGGACGCGACGGCGGGGCCCGGCAGGCCGCCTGGATCACCGAAGAGACGACCCCGCTCCTGCCGCGCAACATCTATGGCGTGACCAAATATGCCGCCGAGCACATGGTCCGCCTGTTCCATGAGCTGCACGGATTGCCGGTCGTGATCCTGCGCACCTCGCGGTTCTTTCCCGAGGAGGACGACATGGCCCATGTCATCAGCCAGTCGGCCGAGAACACCAAGGCGAACGAGCTGCTGTTCCGCCGCGCCACGGTCGAGGACATGGCGGAGGCCCATGTCGTCGCCCTGGCAAAGGCGCCGGAGCTGGGCTTCGACAATTTCATCATCTCGCCGCGCCCGCCGTTCACCCCGGCCGATTGCGCCGAACTGATCGTGGATGCCCCGGCGGTCGTGCGGCGCCATTTCCCGCAGTACGAGGCGATCTATGCACGCAGAGGCTGGACCATGTTCCAGTCGATCGATCGGGTCTATGATCCGGCGAAGGCGTTCCAGCGCCTGGGCTTCGCCTGCCGCACCGGCTTCGCCGAGAAGCTGGCGGAGCTCGACCGCCAGGATATCCCGTGATCGACCATGTCTCGGTGCCGGTCGGCGATTTGCAGGCAGCGGCCGCGTTCTACGGACCGGTCCTGGAGCCGCTGGGCCTGGTCCTGCTGGTCACACGCGAAGGGACGATCGGCTTCGGCAAGCGCTATCCCGAATTCTGGCTGAACCTCAGGGACCAAATCCCCCGATCGGCCGATCCCGGCGGGCATATCTGCCTGCGCGCGCCGACGGAGGAGGCCGTGCGCGCGTTCCACGCCGCGGCGCTCGTGAACGGCGGCGTCGACCATGGCGCCCCCGGGGAGCGCGCGGCCACCATGGGCCGCTATTACGGTGCGTTCGTGCTCGATCCCGACGGCAACAAGCTGGAGGCCGTCACCTTCCCGAAGGCCGAACCGGCCTGATGCCTGCTATGCGCCCATGACTCTGGGCAATGGCGCGACCTCGGCACCGGCCGACACGAGCGCCGTCTTGATCGCGCCGGCGACGGCGACCGCCGTCGGCTCGTCGCCATGGATGCACAGGGTCTGAACCGGCCGGTCCAGCAGCTTGCCACCCACGGTCAGGATCCGCCCCTCGATCGCCATGCGCACCGCCTGGGCCGCCGCCTCGGCCGGGTCGTGCAGCACGGCACCCGGCAGCTTGCGCGACAGCAGCTTGCCGTCGTCCGCGTAGGCTCGATCGGGAAAGCCTTCGGCGGCAAAGCGCACGCCGGCGACCTCGGCCGCCGCAGCCATCGGCGACCCGGCACCGCCGACCATGATCAGGTTCGGATCGACTGCCTTGACTGCTCGCGCGATGGCGCCCGCGACCTCCGCATCGCCTTCTGCCATGTTGTACAGCGCACCATGCGCCTTCACATGGGCGACCGGCAGCCCGGACCGCGCGGCAATGCCCATGAAGGCGCCGATCTGGTAGGCGACCATGGTCTCGAGCTCGAGCGCGCTCATCGGAATCGGCCGGCGGCCGAAGCCCTGCAGGTCGGCGAAACCCGGATGAGCCCCGACGCTGACGCCGTTGCGCTTGGCGATCTCACAGGTCTTGGCCATGACGACCGGATCGCCGGCATGGAACCCGCACGCGACATTGGCAGAGCTGACGATACTCAACACCCCCTCGTCGGTGCCCATGCGCCAATTGCCGAAACTCTCACCGACATCCGCATTGAGATCGATCAGACGCATGGTCGGTTCCCTCTTCCGCTATCGCCATTCCCGCGCAGGCGGGAATGATTGGAAGAAGCCAGAGTATGTCCCCTTCCAGCGACCCGCAAGTTTATGTTTGCGATTTATCGATAAAATGTAAATATGGACCTTGGAGGGTAAGCCATGAGCAAGCGCGACTATATCGTCTCCTCGGCTCATCTGGCCGATCCGGGTAGCGAGGAACTGAGCGAGTTCGAGTTCGGGCTGATCCTGGCCCATAACGCGTTCGAGCGCTGGATCGTGCGCTGCATGGCGGCCGCCGGCTATCCCGACCTGTCGAAGATCGACATCCTGGTGCTGCACTCGATCCACCATCGCGGCCGGGCCAAGCGGCTGGCCGACCTGTGCTTCGTACTCAACATCGAGGATAGCCACGTGGTGACCTACGCGCTGCGCAAGCTGACCCAGGTCGGGCTGGTCGCCCGTGCCCGCCCCGGCAAGGAAGTGTTCTACGCGACGACCCCGCTGGGCGACGAGGCCTGCGCACGCTATCGCGACATCCGCCAGACCTGTCTGCTGGCCGTGCCGATGCCCCCGGTCGGCGGCACCGGCCTGGGCGAGACGGCCGGCCTGCTGCGCGCGCTGTCCGGCCTCTACGACCAGGCCGCGCGGGCGGCGACCTCGCTATGACCCTGCCCCGGTTCCTGGCCGCCGGCGATGCGGCCCTGGTCGTCGAATATGGCGAGGTGATCGACCCGGTGCTGATCGCCGCGGTGCAGAGGCTCGACCGGCGCCTGGCCGCCGCCCACGTGCCTGGCGTCATCGAAACGGTGCCGAGCTTTCGGTCGCTGATGGTCCACTACGATCCGCTGGCGACCTCGCAGGCCCAGGTGATCGCGGCGATCCAGGGTCTGGAGGCCGACGATCCGACCGCAGCGAGCGAGCCCGGCCGTGCCTGGCGCCTGCCGGTCTGCTACGAAGCGGGTTTCGCGCCCGACCTGGCCGACGTCGCGGCGGCGACGGGCCTCGCGCCCGAAGCGGTGACGGCGGCCCATGCCGGAAATGGCTTCACCGTTGCGGTCGTGGGGTTCCTGCCCGGCTGTCCGTTCCTGGCGGCCCTGCCGGACAATTTCAACCTGCCGCGCCGTACCGCGCCACGCACCCGCGTGCCCGCCGGATCGGTCGCGGTCGCCCAGAAGCTTTCGGTGATCTATCCGACCGAGAGTCCCGGCGGCTGGCACCTGATCGGCAATTGCCCGGTTCCCCTGTTCGATGCGCGCTGGGACCGCCCGGCCCTGCTCGCCCCGGCCGACCGCATCCGGTTCCAGCCGATCGATGCGGAGGAGCATGGCCGGATCCTGGCCGCCGCGCGGGCCGGCGACTATGATCCGCGCCGCGATTGCGTCGATGGAGCGGCGACATGAGCCATCTCACCGTCGACCGCCCCGGCCTGTCGACCACGGTCCAGGACCTGGGCCGTCGCGGCCTGCAGCGCTACGGCGTCCCGGTCTCGGGCGCGCTCGACCCGCTGGCGTTGCGGCTGGCCAATGCGCTGGTTGGCAATCCGGCCGGCACGGCGGCGCTCGAAATCCTGGCACTGGGCCCGACCCTGACCGTCGAGGCGGAATCGGTGCGCGTGGCGCTGGTCGGTTCGGCGGTCGGCCTCATGATCGACGGCCATCCCGTCCCGTCGGGGCAAAGCGTGACAGTGCTGCGGGGTGCGCGGATCTCGGTCGGCGGCTTCACCGATGCGGCGAGCGCCATCCTCGCGATCGAGGGCGGTTTCGAGCTGGCATCCTGCATGGGCAGCCTGTCGACCTATGGGCGCGGCGGTTTCGGCGGCTTCGCAGGACGTGCGCTCAAACCCGGCGATGCCGTGGCGCTGGCCAAAGCGGCGGCAACGACGGCGCCCGAGCGCAAGGCTGAACCAATCGACTACGGCAGCGGCCCGATCCGCGTCGTGCTCGGGCCGCAGGACGACTGGTTCGAACCGGCCGCGATCGAGCGGTTCTTCGCCGAGCCCTACATTGTGACTGCCGAGGCCGACCGCATGGGCATGCGGCTGGAGGGTGCCAGGCTCGCTCACGCCAGAGGCTTCAACATCGTGTCCGACGGCATCGCGCCCGGCCATATCCAGGTGCCCGGCACGGGCCAGCCGATCGTGCTGCTGGCCGATCGGCAGACAGTCGGCGGCTATCCCAAGATCGGCGCGGTCATCGGCGCCGATCTGCCGCGGCTCGGCCGGATGCGCCCGGGAGACATGTTGCGCTTCGCCCGGATCGAGGTCGCCGAAGCGGAAGCGGTCCGGCGCGCCCAGGAGACTACCTTCGCGGCGCTCGTCCAACGGATCGGCCCGGTGATCGTGGTGCCGACGACGGAGCAGTTGCTGGCCGTCAACCTGATCGACGGTGTCGTCGCGGCGTGAGCCGCGTCACGCGAGCAGACGGCCCGGCGCCTGCAACGCTTCGAGCAGCGCGTCGCGAAACACGGCGATCGGGCGGCTGAGCCGGCCCGCCGGCGGCCGGTGCAGCAGCCAGGACCGCACCTGCGGGTGGAAATCGACGCAGTCGATCACCTCGACCGCGTCGCGCCACGGGCTGTCGGCGAAGGCGCCGGGCGTAAGCACGCCGATCCCAAGGCCGCGCGCCACCAGCGACATGCGGAGATCGGCGCTGAGCGCCTCGACCCCGACCTGGAACGGCAGCCGGGCCGCATCGAAGCGATGCCGGATGAAGGCACGGAAGCCGCAGCCATTCTCGTTCATGACCCAGGGATAGCGCGAGAGATCCAGCAGGCTCGCCGGCTTCGGCACGCCCAGGCCGGGCGCCGCCACCAGCAGGACGGCCTGTACGCCCAGCTCCTCGCTGACCAGATCCTCCGGCGGGCTGATGCCATCGGCGAGGCACAGCGCCGCCGCGTCGAGTTCGCTGCGCGCGACCTGTTCCATCAGCCGGGGCGACCAGCCCGAGGTGATGCGCAGCGTCAGCGCCGGAAATTCACTGCGCAGCCGATCGAGCGGCAGCGCCAGGGCGGCGTCGGACAGATAGGGCATGACGCCGATCCGGAACTCGCCCCGCACCTCCGCCCCCGGCGCCACGCCGGCCCGCAGATCGTCGAGCGAGCGCAGCACCCGGCGACCGTGCTCATAGGCCTCGCGGCCCGCCGAGGTCGGCTTCAGGGGTTTCGACTGCCGGTCGAGAAGGGCGGTGGCGAGGCCGTCCTCCAGGTTCTGGATCCGTCGCGTCACTCCAGGCTGCGTCAGGTTCAGCCTCGCCGACGCCCCGACGATCGACCCGGTCTCCACCACGGCGACGAACGCTTCCAGGTCACGGATGTTCATGCTCAACTCGCATAATCATTATATAATACATTGAATTGTAGCATGATGAGCATTTGGAATAAACATATTCATCGATATGCAATGATTTTGATCGAGGACCTCCATGACGACCACGACCGAAGCCATCATCCGCCCAGCGGCCGACGAGCGGGCCGCGGATCTGATCAGCGGCCCGATGACGCTGCTGTTCGCGATCGCCGTCGGGGTGATCGTCACCAACCTGTTCGCCCCGCAGACGCTCGTGGGACTGATTGGCCCTTCTCTGGGCATCGGGGCGGGCGGCAGCGGCCTCGTCGCCACGGCGACCCTGCTGGGATATGCCGCAGGCCTGTTCCTGCTGGTTCCCCTGGCCGACCTGGTGGAAAATCGCCGCCTGATCGTGCGCATGCTCGTCTGCGCCGTGCTGGCCGCCAGCCTCGCGACCCTGGCGCCCACTGCCGGCCCCCTGCTCGTCCTGCTATTCCTGCTCGGCGCCGCATGCTCCGCGATCCAGATCCTGGTCCCGATCGCCGCCGCGATGGCGCCGGCAGACCGGCGGGGCCGGGTGATCGGCGACGTGATGGGCGGGCTGATGGTCGGCATCCTGCTGGCCCGGCCGGTCGCCAGCTTCATCGCCGACGTCTATGGCTGGCGCGCGTTCTACGGTGTCAGCGCACTCGCGATGGCGGCGCTCACCCTCGTTCTGGCACTGCGCCTGCCGCAACGGCGATCGGTCGTCCGTTCCAGCTATCCGGCGCTGATCGCCTCGCTCTGGCACCTGCTGCGCGCCGAGCCGATCCTGCGTCGCCGCGCGCTGACCGCGAGCCTCGCCATGGCGGCCTTCAGTCTGTTCTGGACCGCGGTCGCGTTGCGCTTGTCCCAGCCGCCCTTCGAGTTGAGCCAGCGCGGCATCGCGCTGTTCGCCCTGGCGGGCGCCGGCGGTGCCGTCGTGACGCCGCTGTTCGGGCGCGCCGGCGACCGGGGCTGGACGCGGCCGGCGACGATCGCGTCCCACCTCGTCATGGTCGCGGCCCTGGCGCTGGCGGCCTGGGCCGGATCGGCCGGTAGCGGAACCCCGCTGCTGTCGCTTCTGCTGATGGGCGCCAGCGCCGTGCTACTGGACGTCGGCGTCACCGGCGACCAGACGCTGGGCCGCCGCGCGATCAACCTGCTGCAGCCGGAGGCGCGCGGCCGGATCAATGGCTTGTTCGTAGGCCTGTTCTTCCTGGGGGGCGCCGTCGGCTCCGGCGTTGCGGGTGCCGCCTGGACCTGGGGCGGTTGGCCCACGGTCTGCGCGATCGGTGCCGCCTTCGGCGTGGCGGCCCTTCTGTCGGATCTGGTGGAACGGCGCGGCTGATCAATGTCATGCCGAGGGCTTCGCTCGTTTCAGCTCCACCATCATTTCCGCGCACGCGGAAATCCAGCAAGAGCCGCGTCTACGGCTACGCGCTCGGCGCCAGCGTGTGGGTCTTCAGCACCTGGTCGGTCACCGCATCGCTCTCGATCAGCCGGACCGGATAGCCCCAGAGTTCGACGACGTGGCGCAGGACCGACTGGCTGGTCTTTTCGTCGAGCAGTACGCCGTCATAGACCGCATGGCGCAGGATCAGCGTCCGATCGCCGGCCATATCGAGTTCGACCACCTGGATGTCCGGTTCGCGGCGCGACAGGTCGTAGCTGCGGGCGAGTGCGGCGCGCAGTTCGCGATACCCGGTCTCGTCATGGATCGCATCGACCCGCATGTTGCTTTCGGCGGCATCGTCGCGCACCCGGAACAGGCGGAACTTGCGCATCAGGTTCGGGCTGAGGAACTGCAGGATGAAGCTCTCGTCCCGGTAGTTCGCCCAGGCGTCCCGCAGGGTGCCGTAGGGATCTTTGTTGCCGGCGATCTCGGGAAACCAGTAGCGGTCCTCGTCCGTCGGCTCCAGGCAGATCCGCTTCACGTCCTCCATCATGGCGAAGCCCAGCGCATAGGGATTGATACCGTTGTAGCGCCGGTCGTCGTAGTCGGGCTGGAACACCACGCTGGTGTGACTGTGCAGGAATTCCAGCATCGCGCCGTCGGTCAACAGGCCCTTGTCGTGCAGGCGATGCATGATCTCGTAATGCACGAAGGTGGCGCAGCCTTCGTTCGTCACCTTGGTCTGTTTCTGCGGGTAGTAATATTGCGCGATGTTGCGCACGATCCGGCACAGTTCGCGCTCCCAGCTTTCAAGCTTGGGCGCGTGCTTTTCCATGAAATAGAGCAGGTTTTCCTCAGGCAGACCGAAATGCCGGTTGGTCTCCTGCTTGAGGCGCGCGACTTCCTTGGAATCGAGCCCTTCGAGCGTTTCCCGGGTCGGCACCGTCCGCCACAGATCGTTGAAGGTCTGTTCGGCATGGTCGCGGCGGTCCTGCTCGCGCTTGCTCTCTTCGGCGAGGCTGAGCCCCCGGCGGGCGTAGCGATTGACCGACTGGTCCATCAGCGCGTGCGCCGCATCCAGCACCCGCTCGACCCGGCCGAGGCCGTGCCGCTCCTCGCATTTGGCGACATAGTCCCGGGCGAACGCCAGGTAGTCGAGGATACCGGACGCATCGGTCCATTGCTTGAACAGGTAGTTGTTCTTGAAGAAGTGGTTATGCCCGAACGCAGCATGGGCCATCACCAGCGTCTGCATCGTCATGGAATTCTCTTCCATGATGTAGCAGAGGCAGGGATTGGAATTGATGACGATCTCGTAGGCGAGGCCCTGCAGCCCCTTGCGGTACATCGCCTCGTTGTACGCAAAGCTCTTGCCGAAGCTCCAATGCTTGTACATCAGCGGCAATCCCACCGAGGCATAGGCGTCGAGCATCTGCTCCGACGTGATGACCTCGACCTGGGTCGGGTAGGTGTCGAGCCCCAGGTCCTTGCGGGCGATCAGCTCGATCGCGTCGAACGCGAGCTTCAGCTTGTCGTAGTCCCACTCCGCGCCCTCGAACAGCGGGACGACCTTGTCGATAGTGTCGGACATGAGTCGCTCCCTCACGGTTCCTGGTTGACGATCGCGGCCTTGTTGCGGGCGAACAGGTCGTGGAACACCGGGAAGATCTGCGCCGGATCGCCGACCCGACGCATGGCGAAATTCTCGAAGGCGGGCGCCACTTCGGCGTAGGCCCGCCACAGGTCGGTCTTGTCCATGCGCCGGTCGCCGAAGCTATCGACGCCTTCGCTCACCTCGATATAGGCGAAATACTGGCAGATCGGCAGCAGGGTCGACAGGAACTGCACGCACCGTCCGCTGTCGGCGCCGAAATTGTCGCCGTCTGACGCCTGCGCCGCATAGATGTTCCAGGCGTCGAGCGGGTAGCGCTCCTTGATGATCCGGTCCATCTCGGCGAGCGCGGTCGAGACGACCGTGCCGCCGGTCTCCCGGCTGTAGAAGAACGTCTCCTCGTCGACTTCCTGGGCGGTCGAGGTATGGCGGATAAACACCAGATCGACCGTCTTGTAGCGTCGCACCAGAAAGATGTGCAGCAACATGAAGAAGCGCTTGGCCAGATCCTTCATACGCTCGGTCATGGAGCCGGAGACATCCATCAGGCAGAACATGACGGCCTGGATGTTGGGCTTCGGCACCCGTTCGAACCGGTTGTAGCGCACGTCGATCGGATCGAAATACGGGATCGCCTTGGTGCGCCGCTGGATCGCCTCCAGCCGCTCCTTGGCCGCGCGCCAAGCTTCGTCCGGCCCGGTATGGGCCAGGCGTTCGATCTCGTCCTCCAGTTCCTTGACCTCTTCCGGCTTCGGCCGCTTCAGCGAGATGCGGCGCGCCATACTGTTGCGCATCGTGCGGATGAGGTTGATGTTCGACGGGTTGCCGCTGACCGCGAAGCCGGCGCGGCTCAGCTCCGGAGAGGCGGTTTCAGACAGGCGCTTCTTGACCAGGTCGGGCAGTTCCAGATCCTCGAAAAACAGATCGAGAAATTCCTCGCGCGACAGGGTGAACTCGAAGCCGTCGCTGCCCTCGCCGCTGTCGGCGGGATCGCCGCCCTTGCCGCCTTGGCCGCCCTGCGGTCGTTCGATTTCGTCGCCGACCACATGCTCCTTGTTGCCCGGCACGACATAGTGGCGTTTGCCGCCGCTGGAGCTGTGCCGGAAACTCGGCTCGTCGATCCCCTTGGTCGGGATCGACACTTTCTCGCCGCTTTCGGTATCGGTGATCTTGCGCTTGCGGAGCGCATCCATCACCGCCCCCTTCACCTCGGCGCGCGCCCGTTCGATGAAACGGCGGCGGTTGCCGAGGCTCTTGCCTTTGGGGTTCGGTCGACGGTCGACAATGATCATTCGGTGCCTCGCCCGGCCGGACCGATGGGTCGCCCCATCAGCCGGCCTTGTTCACACGCATGTACCATTCCACCAGGCGGCGGACCTGCCGCTCGGTATAGCCGCGCGCCGTCATGCGATCGACGAACTGCGCGTGTTTGTTGTCGGTATCGGTGTCCTTCTTCGTGCCGAAGCTGATCACCGGCAGCAATTCCTCGACCTGGCCGAACATCCGCTTCTCGATGACCTCCCGCAGCTTTTCGTAGGAGGTCCAGGACGGATTACGGCCGGAATTGCTGGCCCGGGTGCGCAGCACGAACTTGACGACCTCGTTGCGGAAGTCCTTCGGGTTCGCGATGCCGGCCGGCTTCTCGATCTTCGACAGTTCCTGGTTCAACAACTCGCGGTTCATCAACTGGCCGGTGTCCGGATCCTTGTAGTCGCTGTCCTCGATCCAGGCGTCGGCGTAAGCGACATAGCGGTCGAACAGGTTCTGTCCATAGTCGCTGTAGGATTCCAGGTAGGCCTTCTGGATCTCGTGGCCGATGAACTCGGCATAGCGTGGCCCAAGCTCGCTCTTGATGAAGTTCAAGAGCCGCTTTTCATTGTCCTCGGGGAACTGCTCCCGGCGGATCGCCTGTTCCAGCACATACATCAGATGGACCGGATCGGCGCCGATCTCCTGGGTGTCGAAATTGAAGGCCGACGACAGCACCTTGAAGGCGAAGCGCGTCGAGATGCCGTCCATGCCCTCGTCGACGCCGGCGGCGTCGCGATATTCCTGGACCGACTTCGCCCGCGGGTCGCTGTCCTTCAGGCTCTCGCCGTCATAGGCCCGCATCTTGGAATAGAGGTTCGAGTTCTCGTGGGTCTTCAGCCGCGAGAGCACGGTGAAGCGGGCCAGCATCTCAAGCGTGCCCGGCGCACAGGGTGCCCGGCCGAGTTCGCTGGTCTCGACCAGTTTCTCGTAGATTTTGCGCTCTTCGGTCGGCCGCAGGCAGTAGGGCACCTTGATGACCGAAATACGGTCGATGAACGCCTCGTTGTTGCGGTTGTTCTTGAACGTCTGCCATTCCGCCTCGTTCGAATGGGCGAGGATCACACCCTGGAACGGCAGCGCACCGATGTTCTCGGTGCCGATGTAGTTGCCCTCCTGCGTCGCGGTCAGGAGCGGATGCAGCATCTTGATCGGCGCCTTGAACATCTCGACGAACTCGAGCACGCCCTGGGTCGTCCGGTTGAGGCCGCCCGAGAAGGCGTAGGCGTCGGGGTCGCTCTGCGGCAGGTATTCCAGCTTGCGGATGTCGACCTTGCCGACGAGCGACGAGATGTCCTGGTTGTTCTCGTCGCCGGGTTCGGTCTTGGCGACGCCGATCTGGCGCAGGCGCGACGGCTGCATGCGCACGACCGAGAAGCGCGAGAGATCGCCCTCGAACTCCGCCAGTCGCTTGGTCGCCCACGGCGACATCAGGCCGGTCAGGCGCCGGCGCGGAATGCCGTAGCGCTCTTCCAGTTGGCTGCCGAACAGGTCGGGATTGAACAATCCCAGCGGCGATTCGAACAGCGGGCTCGTGTCCTTCCCGGCCTTCAGCACATAGATCGGGAATTTCTCGACCAGCGCCTTCAGCCGTTCGGCCAGCGAGGACTTGCCGCCGCCGACCGGGCCCAGCAGATAGAGGATCTGCTTACGCTCCTCGAGCCCCTGGGCCGCATGGCGGAAGAAGCCGACGATCCGTTCGATCGTCTCTTCCATCCCGTAGAAATCTTCGAAGGCCGGATAGACCTTGATGGTGCGGTTCATGAAGATGCGGCCGAGACGGGCATCCTGGCTGGTGTCGGTCACCACCGGGTCGCCGATCGCCTTCAGCAGGCGCTCGGACGCGCTCGCATACATCATGGGATCGTCGGCGCAGCCGCTCAGATACTCTTCAAGCGACATCTCGACATCTCGCTGGCTCTCATAGAACCGGGCGTAGGAGTTGAAGAGACTGTCATAGGACGGCATGAAATCACCCCCGATGAAGAATTTTTGACCCGCGCTCGAAACATCCGGCGA
Organism: Aliidongia sp.; assembly: GCF_035943795.1. Taxonomy (NCBI): domain Bacteria; kingdom Pseudomonadati; phylum Pseudomonadota; class Alphaproteobacteria; order Rhodospirillales; family Dongiaceae; genus Aliidongia; species Aliidongia sp. The sequence goes on from NZ_DASZBY010000068.1 coordinate 45,015, forward strand.
CGCATCGCCTGTCGCGCGTTTGCCCGGCCGATGGCGGCCGGCGAAGATCGGGTTTCAAACACCGCGCCGAAGGCGGCTTATGGCCGTCCGCGGCGCGGGGGCGGCGAGGCGATGCGCCTCGGGGCCGACCCGATGAAAACTTGCAACGATCCCTTCGCGGACCTCGATCCGCGGTAACGCCATTTTCTTTTTGAAACGATCGGGGCCCTGGGGGCCCCCGCTCTTCCGACACGTCCAGTCTCAGCCCGTGCCGATTAAGAATATATTGCGGATGCGCCTGCTGGTCACCCGGCGCCGCCGATTTCCGAACGCGTCGCCGCGTTCCGTTCTCGCCGTACCAGCGCCGACCCTCGAGCATCGCGTGCCTCCGAAGAGAACCCCATTCGCCCAATTACCACCGCGCTCCCAGAGCTTAAGGTGGGTATGTCATCACCAATGTGCAATTAGGAGACCAGCCCGATCGGGGACTGAGAAAAATCGCTTTCACATCGGGACAACGCCTGGAAACCCGGAATGCTTCCATGGTCGCGGCGCCAAATCGAGGCGACTCGGGGATATTTCTTAGGCAGTCGGGCGCAATTGCCTCGACGGCAGCCATAGCACCGCGACCAGGGGTCGCGGGCGTGCCGCCGGCCGTCTTGACTTTCGAACCCATCGGGCAGAGCCTAGCGCACAATCCCAGGGGAGCCTCGTCGAAGGAGGCTGAGACACCGCCGGCCCGTTTCGGGCGATGCGGGAACCCGCTGAACCTGATCCGGATCGTGCCGGCGGAGGGACGGGAAAGAGCCTCGGCATCGGGCTCCCGTGATTCCCAATCCCACCGTCTTCCCGATTCAGATCGCCCGAGTTTTAGGCGACTGGAGACGAGACAATGCCCGAAGGAACCGCTGGCAAGGCGTTCACCGTATCGACGGGGCCGCTGCCCGCCTCACGCAAGATCCATGTGGCCGGCGAGATCCACACGGAAATCCGAGTCGCGATGCGCGAGATCGACCTGGACCCGTCGGCCGGCGAGCCGCCGGTGCGCGTCTATGATCCGTCGGGCGTCTACACCGACCCAGGGGCGTTCATCGACGTCGAGAAGGGCCTGAAGCCGATCCGCCGCGAGTGGATCCTGGGTCGCGGCGACGTCGAGGAATATGACGGGCGCGACATCAAGCCCGAAGACAATGGCCTGAAGCCGGGCGAGGCCAGCAACATGCGGGAATTCCCGCATCTGGCCCGCCGTCCCTTGCGCGCCAAGCCAGGCAAGAACGTCTCCCAGCTGCATTATGCCCGCGCCGGCATCATTACGCAGGAGATGGAATATGTCGCCATCCGCGAGAACATCGGCCGCGCGCGCCAGGAAGGCATCGTGCAGGACGGCGAGAGCTTCGGCGCCGAGATCCCGGACTACGTGACGCCGGAATTCGTGCGCAGCGAGATCGCCCGCGGCCGCGCGATCATCCCGAACAACATCAACCATCCGGAAACCGAGCCGATGATCATCGGCCGGAACTTCCTGGTGAAGATCAACGCCAACATCGGCAATTCGGCCGTGGCGTCCTCGATCGAGGAAGAGGTCGAGAAGATGGTGTGGGCCACGCGCTGGGGCACCGACACGGTCATGGACCTGTCGACCGGGCGCAACATCCACACGACGCGCGAATGGATCATGCGCAACTCGCCGGTGCCGATCGGCACGGTGCCGATCTACCAGGCGCTGGAAAAGGTCAACGGCAAGGCCGAGGACCTGACCTGGGAGATCTTCCGCGACACGCTGATCGAGCAATGCGAGCAAGGTGTGGATTATTTCACCATCCATGCCGGCGTGCGGCTCGCCTATATCCCGCTGACCGCCCGGCGCGTGACCGGGATCGTGTCGCGCGGCGGCTCGATCATGGCGAAATGGTGCCTGGCTCATCACAAGGAGAATTTCCTCCATACCCATTTCGAGGACATCTGCATCCTGCTGAAGCAGTATGACGTCGCCTTCTCGCTGGGCGACGGCCTGCGCCCCGGCTCGATCGCGGACGCCAACGACGCGGCGCAATTCGCCGAGTTGGATACGCTGGGCGAGTTGACCCAGATCGCCTGGAAGCACGACGTCCAGGTCATGATCGAAGGCCCCGGCCATGTGCCGATGCACAAGATCAAGGCGAACATGGACAAGCAGCTGAAGGTGTGCGGCGAGGCTCCGTTCTACACGCTCGGGCCTCTGACGACCGACATCGCGCCGGGCTACGACCACATCACCAGCGGCATCGGTGCCGCCATGATCGGCTGGTTCGGCACGGCCATGCTCTGCTATGTCACGCCCAAGGAACATCTGGGCCTGCCCGACCGCGACGACGTCAAGGTCGGCGTCGTGACCTACAAGCTGGCCGCCCACGCGGCCGATCTCGCCAAGGGCCACCCGGGCGCTCAGCTGCGTGACGACGCCCTGTCGCGGGCCCGGTTCGAGTTCCGCTGGCGCGACCAGTTCAACCTGTCGCTCGATCCGATGACGGCGGAGCAGTACCACGACCAGACCCTGCCGGCCGAGGGCGCCAAGATCGCCCATTTCTGTTCGATGTGCGGACCGAAATTCTGCTCGATGAAGATCACGCAGGAAATCCGCGACATCGCCCAGGAAGGCATGGACGAGATGTCGGACGTCTTCCGCAAGAAGGGCTCGGAGATCTATCTGCCGGCGGCGGTCGACTAGGGACCAGGCCGACCGACGACCCGGGGCGCGGCGATGGTTCGCCGCGCCCTTTTTCCTGATGGCTCCTCGGTCTCGCCGAGCGGCCATAGTCGGCCCTGCCCCGGGGCGAACGGACGGACCATGCCCAGCGACCACGCACAGCACGATCACCACGGTCATTCCCATGGCCACGATCACGGCAGCCAGGACCACGGCCATGGACACCTCGGACACAGCCATGCGCCGGCGAGTTTCGGGGTTGCCTTCGTGGTCGGCATCTCGCTCAATTTCGGCTTCGTGCTGCTGGAGACGATCTATGGCCTGCTCTCGGGATCGATCGCGCTGGTCGCCGATGCCGGCCATAACCTGGCCGACGTGCTGGGCCTGGCGCTGGCTTGGTGGGCGACCCGGCTGGCGCTGAAGGCGCCCAGCGCCCGGCGGACCTACGGCTTCAAGCGCAGCTCGATCCTGGCCTCCCTGGTCAACGCGGTCGTGCTGCTGGTCGGCGTCGGCGGCATCGCGGTCGAGGCGGCGCGGCGCCTGGGCGAGCCCTCGCCGGTCGACGGCCATACGGTCATGTGGGTAGCCGCCGTCGGCATCGCGGTGAATGGCTTCACTGCGTTCCTGTTCATGCGCGGCAGCAAGGGCGACCTCAACATCCGCGGCGCGTTCCTGCACCTGGCCGCCGACGCGGGCGTCTCGCTCGGCGTCGTGGTGGCCGGGCTGGTGATCGGCCTGACCGGATGGCTGTGGCTCGATCCGGTCGTCAGCCTGGCAATCTCGGCGACCATCCTGTTCGGCACCTGGTCGCTGCTCAAGGAGTCGCTCGATCTGGCGCTCGACGCGGTGCCGGTCGGCATCGACCCCGCTGCGGTGGCGGCCTATCTCAAAGAGCTGCCCGGTGTCAGCGAAATCCACGACCTGCACATCTGGGCCATGAGCACGACCGAGACGGCGCTGACCGCCCATCTGGTCCGGCCCGGCGGCGGCCTCGACGACGCCCTGCTCGACCGCGCGGCCGAAACCCTGCAGCAGCGCTTCGGCATCGCGCACGCGACTTTCCAGGTCGAAGAGGGCGACGGGGCCGAATGCCGGCTGGCCCCGCCGAGCGTCGTCTGATCGGCGCCGGTACGGCTTGACCCGGTACGGCTTGACAGGGCAATCGCCACGGTTGTTTGTCTATCAAACAACAAGGTCGCAGGACCGATCGACACTAGGACGGGGCGGAGAAACGAGATGGCCGATACCGCGGTCGCGGAAGGCGGAAACGGCATGCCGGTGCCCGGCGTGCTCGACGGGTTGCTGGGGTATCGCCTGCGACGGGCGCAGGTCGCGGTCTTCGCCGATTTCGCCCAGACCATGGCAGGGTACGAACTGACACCCGGCCAGTTCGGTACCTTGGCGCTGATCGCGGCCAACCCAGGCCTGAGCCAGACCGCGCTCGGCACGGCGCTCGGCATCGATCGCTCCAGCGTGGTTCCGCTGATCGACAAGCTGGAACGGCGCCGGCTGGTCGAACGCGCACCCCATGCGCGCGACCGTCGCAGCCACGCTCTGCGCCTGACCGACGAGGGCGCCGCTTTGTTCGAGACCGCACGCGCCGCGGTGGCACGGCATGAGGCGCATATCTTCGCGTCCTTGGCGCCGGCCGAACGGGAAACGCTCGCCCGCCTGCTCGACCGGGTCTCCGGCGTCTGACGGTCCGACCGATGCTGTTCGGCGATTTGATCGATGGACCGCTCGCCGAGGGGGCCGGGCCGCGTCCGGCCTTGATCGATGAGACCGGCACGCTGTCCTACCGCGATCTCGATCGGGCGGCCAACCGGTTCGCCCATGCGCTGATCGCACATGCCATCGGCGTCGGCGACCGGATCGCGCTACGCGCCCGCAACCGGATCGCTTGCGGCATCATCACGCTCGGCGCCGCGCGGGCCGGGGCGGTCCTGGTCCATCTCTCGACCCGCGCGACGGCCGCCGAGACCGAGGCGGCCCTCGTCCAGACCGGTCCGCGCCTGATGTTCGCCGAAAGCGGGTTCCAATCGGCAAGCGTCCCTGTCGTCGATCTCGATCGGGATGCGCAGGCCTGGCTCGAAACGGGATCGGCCGGCCGGCCGCAACTCGACTTATGTCCGGACGCGCCGCTCGCCCTGTTGTTCACCGGAGGCACGACCGGCGGGGCGAAGGGGGTACTGGTCAGCCATCGCGCCCGGCTGGTCACGGCCGATCTCGCGGCCGACGGCTTCGGCCTCGTGGCGACGGATCGCGTCCTTGTGTCGACACCCCTGTTCCACACGGCTGCCCTGTTCTGCTGGCTGGCCCCCGCGTGGCGACGGGGCGCTGCGGCAATCCTCGGCAGCAAATGGTCCGCCGCCAAGTTTGTCGCCGCCGTCGAGCGCCATCAGGTGACGGCAGCGTTCCTGGTACCGACCCAGATCGGTGACTTGCTTGAGGACCCTGGTGCCACGACCGAGCGCCTTGCCTCGCTCCGGCTCGTCTGCCACGCCGGTTCGCCGATGCCACCCAACCTCGCCGATCGGCTTGCCGCCCTGTTGCCGATGGTGGAGGTCGTCGAGCATTACGGCCTGTCGGAAACCGGCCTGCTGACCGTGCGGCGCGGCAGCGATCCGGCCGACCGGCGTGCAAGCGTCGGGCGCGCACCGCCGCCGGTCGAGCTGGCGGTGCGCGGACCGGACGGCACGTTCCTGCCGTCGCATTTGGTCGGCGAGATTGCAACACGCGGCCCGCATCTGCTGGGCGAGCTGGTCGGCGGCGATCCGGCAACGCCGCTGTTCCCCTGGCACGACGGCTGGCTTGCCACCGGCGACCGCGGCGCGCTCGATCCCGATGGCTTCCTGACCCTGGTCGCGCGTTCCAAGGACATCATCGTGTCCGGCGCCGAAAATCTGTATCCGGGCGAGATCGAGGCCGTATTGCTGCGCCATCCGGCGCTCGCGGAATGCGCCGTGTTCGCCGTGCCGGACGATCGCCTGGGCGAGGTGCCGGTCGCCCAGGTGGTCCTCCGTCCGGGCATGGCGGCGACCGAGGCGGAATTGATCGAGCTGGCCCTGTCCGTCCTGCCGCGACACAAAAGCCCGCGCCGGGTGCTCTTTGCCCCGTCCCTGCCCCGCTCCGCCGTCGGCAAGGTGCTGAAGTCGCAGCTTTCGGCCGACTATCTGCGGGATTTTTCGCGGCATTGATCCGACCTCAGGGCTGCACCGACAGCAGGGGCGCGGGGACACGGGTGGCGCTGGCGACGAGGCTCATCAGTCCGGGCATCAGCCGTGCCGCCAGGAGCAGTCCGCCCTGGCCGCCCGGGCGGACCAGCGCGTGGGACAGCAGGGTCGCGCGCCGAACCTGACGGCCGACGTCGGCCGCCAGACGGGCCTGGAACTCGGTCGAGGGGCGGCCGGCAAGCAGATGGCCGGCGGCGAGTGCCGCGCTGTGCAGCGCGATCGACATGCCATCGCCAGCGAAGGACGGGATGACGGCGGCCTGATCGCCCAGCCGCCACAGCCCGGGCCAGTCCGCCTGTGGCCGCGCCACATAGCCGTAGGGAATGGTCGCGATCGCCAGCGGTCGCGCCTGCTCGTCGACCGCTCCGGCGAGGCGACGGCCCAGCAGCGGCACCGCCCGGACCACATGATCGAGCAGCGCCGGCCAGCTGCCGCCGAGCGCCGTCAGCCGGCCCTGGCGGACCACCAGGCACAGGTTGGCGAGCCCGGCCTCGATCGGCTCCAGCCCGGCATAGCCATCGGAGAACAGCAGCAATTCGACATGGCCGGCCAAGGCCCCCGCCTGGTGCGGCGCGAGGCGGAAATGGCTCTTGAAGCCCACCAGATCGTTTTGCCGCCCGGGCGGGCGCCGATGGCCGCGCAGATCATGCTTGCCGGTCGCCAGGGCCGCCTGGACGCCGGTCAGCGCGGTGCCATCGTCCAGCCGGGCCACGAAGCCGCCGCCGATAGGCTCGAGCGTCTGGACCCGCCGGCCGCGCCGGACCGTGACGCCGCACGAGGCCGCCCGGGCGAGCAGAGCCTCGTCCAGTACGCGGCGCGACAGGCTCATGGCGACAAAGGGCAGGTCCACGACCGCCTCGTGCCGGCGCCCGGCGAGCCGGACGCGATCGATCGGCACGGCCCCCAGCGCCGCGACATCGAGGCCGAGCGCTGCCAGATAGACGATCGCTTCCCGCGACAGGAATTCGCCGCACACCTTGTCGTGCGGCCCAGCCTCGCGCTCGACGACGGTTACCCGCCAGCCCGCGCGGGCCAACGGAATGGCGACGGCGGCGCCGGCCAATCCGCCGCCGACCACGAGCAGGTCCCGGGTCATTTCCGCCGGCCGACGCACAGGCGGAACGGCACGTGCCAGGCCACGTCGGCAGCGTCAGCGGGAACCTCGGCGCGCGCCAGCAGCCGACGCCAATCCGCGGCCACGAAGGCGCGCGTGATCGAGATCGGGCCGTCGTTCTGGACGAACCGGTGCCACCCGGCGAGCTTGGACCACAGCCGGAACACATGGTAGGGCAACGGGTGGCGATGCAGGTCGTTGACGAACCAGCCGACCCGCGACGTCGTCTCCATCCACCGAACGAAGCGCACGACCTGGTCGTCGGTCAGGTGATGGGTGAACAGGCTGCTGATCACGATGTCGACCGGCTGGTCCGGCCGATACTCGAACAAGTCGGTCGTGATCCACCGGATCGGCCAGTCCGGGGCCGTCGCCTTCAGCGCCGCCGCGCGGGACCAGGGATTGAGGTCGATGCCGGTCAGCTCGACCGCGATGCCGCGCCGCACGGCCCAGCGATCGATCTTGCGCAGCATGTCGCCATAGCCCGATCCGCAATCGACGATGCGCAGCGGCTCGGTCGGGCGGCGGTCACGCACCAGGCGGTCGAGCCAGAGAAAGGTCGGCCGGTAGGCGTTCGTCACCCGATTGACCTTGGCCAGATCGACCAGGCAGGCCTCGAACTCGGCCACGCCGCACTCCTCGGTATCCATCAACTCCAGCGCGGGCGAACGCCGGCCGAAGTCGAGCGGCACCGAGGCGGGCGCGGTCATGCCGCGTGGAACAGCAGGGTCTCGGCGGTCAGCCCCGGCCCGAAACCCAGGGCGATGCCGCGCTGGCCGGTCACGGCCTCGGCCATCAGCCGCTCCAGCACGAACATGATCGTGGCCGACGACATGTTGCCGAATTCGGCCAGCACCCGGCGCGACGCATCGAGGGTGCCCGAGGCAAGTTCGAGCGCGCTCTGCACCGCATCGATCACCGTCCGGCCGCCGGGATGGACCGCCCAGAGTTCGATCTCGGCCGCCACGGCGCCGTCGAGGATTTCGGGCAAGACGGGGCGCAGCCCGTGCGAAATGGCGCCCGGCACCTTGCCGGACAGATACATGTCGAACCCCTGGTCGCCGACCTGCCAGGTGATGAGATCGGCGGTATCCGGCAGCAGCACGGTGCGGAACCGGTCGAGCGCCAGTCCGCCAGGTTCGCCGGTGACCCAGGCGGCGGCGCAACCGTCGGCGAACACCAGGAAGGACAGGATCTGCTCGAGATCCGACGTCTCCTGAAGGTGCAGGGTGCAGAGTTCCAGATTGACGATCAACACGCGGGCATCCGGGTCCGAGCGAACGATGTGGCGTGCCAGCTTCAGGGCATTGAACGCGGCATAGCAACCCATGAAGCCGACCATGGTGCGTTCGACGGATGGTTCAATCCCGAGCGCTGCGGCCAGCTCGAGATCGAGCCCCGGCGCATAGAGGCCGGTGCAGGACGTCACGATCAGATGGGTCGTCCCCTGCACCGCCGGCCCCAGGCCCAGACGGCCGACCGCCGTGAGGGCCAGCGGCAACGCCTCGGCCTGGAAACGCCGCATCCGCGCCGAGGTCGACGGAAAAGACCCGCGTCGAAAGAAACCGTGGGCATCGACCGAGGGCGATGATGGGTCGGTGGCCGGCGCCAGCACGGAATAGCGATGGTGAATGTCGGCCCGGTCGGCCATGCGGCGGAACAGCTTCTCGTGCCGGGCATCGGCCAGCAGTGTGCTGGCGAACCGCACGAACGCATCATGGACGTCATGCTGCGGCACGGCCGACGCGACCCGGTTCAGAAATGCTTGTCGTTGGGATTGACCTGCCATCACACTACTCGCTTCCTGACCCACGCCCGGACGGTCGCCCATCTTCATCACAGCCGACGGGCCGCCAGGGCTCAACAGATCGTGATACTGTCTCGGTTCGACGTTTCGGAAAGGAACGAACCGCTGGATTTCTCGTCCTCCCATCCCGCACGATCGAACGGCGCTTGCCAGGGCAATGGGCAGGACTCAATGTAAGCCTGGATTATTCCTCGGAGTCGTAAACCGCATGTCAGCCGACGAGTTGCCGCAAAACCCTCCGTCGCAGGAACGCAGCACTCATTTCGCGTTCGAGCATTCGGTGTTCAAAACCACCAACACCCGCTTCGTCATGGCAAATGACGGCGAACCCTCGCTCGTGGTCGAGCTGGCCGAGCTGGCGGCGGTGATCCCCCTGAAGTCGCTGCGGATCGAGTTCGAGCTCGACAAGAGCATCGACGGGCCGATGCTCGACAAGGTCGTTGCCGGGCTGAAGTTCGTCAAAACCATTCGACCCGGCGACTCGATCCCTCGCGAAATCCTCGACGGCACGGCTTCGTGGTCGGTCGAGGACAGGCATATCGAGATCGCCAAAGGGCGCATCACGATGCAGATCTCGTCCTGGCTGACCGGGGCCGAGACGGTGATCGTCGACCAGGAAGCGCTTATGCAGCTGGCCGAGGACCCGGCGATCAAGCAGCGCGTCAACGCCGCCTTTTCCGACATCGCGGTCAAGATCGGCCTGCCCCCCGAACGCAAGCAGGAGGTCATCGACCGCGTCGACCAGCTGGCGCGCGAATTGTCCTACATCGAGGCGCTGCGCGAACGCTTCGGCACCATCAGGCAAATCGGCGAAACCATCACCGCGTTCCAGAAGATCTATCGGCGCGACCGTACCGTGATCGAGGATCTGAGCCGGATCACCAACCTGATCCGCCGGCCATTGACCGAGCTTCAGGGCATCTTCGACCAGGTCGACGGCATGTCCGGCGAAATCGTCAGTCTGCTGCGCAACCTGGTCCGCCAGATCGAATTCATCCGCGAAAGCCGCGACGAACTCCATCAGCGCATGATGCTATGGGACGAAATCATCGTGAAATTCGCGACCATCCAGGTCGACCGCTCGCCGGACAACGAGGCGCTGATGAAGGAACTCTATCGGTTCCTCGCCCGCAACTTCATCGTCGAGAAGCCGTGGGAACTGGTCAGCTCCGCCTTCGCCCGGCAGCCCGACAAGAGCTGAGATCCTAGAACAGGTCGTCGATGGCGCTCTGGTCCATGATGCCGTCGATGCCGTGGATGATCGCGGAACCGGTATCGACCATCTGCTGCAGCATCATGGAATAGTTGATCGCCTGATCGGCCAGCATCTCCGCGTCGCCCTGGTCGCGCGCATCGGCCAGGACCATCTTCGCCTCTTCGACCGTGTCGTGCATCCGCTGGATCGTCCGCTCGAAATGCTCGCGCGCCGAAGGGGGCGAATACGGATAGGCCTCGATCGCGAGCGACGCGAAAGCAAGCCCGCTCTCGGCAAAATGCTGTTCGTAGGTCCTGAACTTCCAGCCGGTGACCTCGTCCAGCATGTCGGGCATATCGCCCAGCATGCCCAGCAGCATGATCACTTCATTGAAGAGATTGAAATAATCCGTCGACAATAAAGTGCCCGGGTCGATCGTCGTCCCTTTGACCCGTTCGCGGTACTGCTCCAGCATCACCCAGCCTTCATCCAAAAGCCTTCGCATTTCCACAGGCGCGATGCCGGACGGAAACGCCATATTCCAGCCTGTGCGCATCCGTGTCGACGTTGCGCACGGTCTCATGAAACGACGAAGGCGCCTGTCCAACGGTTAATTTCGGCACGCCCTCGCACCATTATTTTGCGAGGCCGCATTGCCCCACACAAGGATTAAGCGGGAATTAACCAAAATTTTCGATGAACGCCCGAAGCGGGCGCCGTCGTAACCAATTATTGAGCAATCTCGCGCCAGGATGCGGCGCCATGGACTCCGCACGCACTTCCAGATCCGCACGTTTGCCGTATCGATGCCGGGTTCGTCCTTGCCGCCGTGACTGGCCGAAGGCTGAAACCGCATGCTGAGCGACGACGCCTCCAGCGGTACGTTCGGCGCGAGCTGGCTCTCGGGCCAGGCCGGACGCACGCGCGCCGCCGTGCTCGCGGGCGGCGGCATCGCGAGCCGGCTGACCTTCGCGATCATCTTGTTTTCGATGCTGGTCACATTCCTGACGACCGCCACCCAGCTGGTCATCGAATATAACATCGACCTGCGCGGCATCCGGGAGCGGTTCGTCGAGATCCGCACCTCGCAATTGCCGATCCTGACCAACAGCGTCTGGATCCTCGACGATGCGCTGATCCGCACGCAGCTCGACGGGCTGGCGCGCCTGCCCGACATCGAGCGCCTGTCGGTCGAGGTCAACGGCAAGGTCAAATGGTCGTCGGGCTCGACGCGCGCACGCTACCCGCTGTCCGATCGCGTGCCGCTGATCCAGCAGAACCGCGACAAGTCGGTTGAGATCGGCGTGCTCGAGGTGACGGCCAGCCTCGACAACGTCTATCGCCGCCTGGTCGACAAGGCGCTGTCGGCCCTGCTGGAAAACGCCATCAAGACCGCGGCCATCGCAGGCTTCGCGCTCGTGCTGTTCCAGCTGACGGTCACCCGTCACCTGCACCGGATGGCGGAATATGCCCAGCGGCTCGACATCGCGGACGACGATACGCCCGACCTGCAGCTGGAGCGGACGCGCCGCCGGCGCGCCGACGTGCTGGACCAGCTGGTCCAGTCGATCAACACCATGCGCACGAACCTCTCGACCGCCTATGCCACGTCCAAGCGCGACGAGGAGCGCATCCGGCGCGAGAACCAGCATCTGGCCGACCTGTTGCGCGACGATACGATGCGCGGCGTCCAGGTCATCGACGTGTTCCAGACCGTGACCGAGACCCTGGTCATCGGGCTCGACGTTTCGCGGGCCGGCGCCTGGCGGATCGACGAGGTCGGCGGCGAGATGCATTGCCTTGACAGTTTCGAGCCCGACGGGTTGCGCCATACCACCGGCAAGAGCTGGCCGCTGGCCGCCATCCCGGAATACCTTTCGCTGCTGCATCGGGACAAGGTCGTCGCCATCAGCGACATCTGGACCGACCCGCGCAGCCGCGAGATCCTGGTCGGCCACGACATGGCGCCGCCCTATCGCTCGGCCATCGACGTGGCCCTGCAGATCGACGGCAAGCTGGGCGGTATCCTGTCGGTGCAGCACCAGGGCGACAAACGCGAATGGACCGCCGACGAGATCGGCTTCGTCGGCGCCGTCGCCGCCGTCGCCTCGGCCGCGATCGAGGCGCGCGATAAGCGCATCGCCCAGCACGAGCTGTCGCAATACAAGGACCATCTCGAAGACATCATCGCCACGCGCACGGCGGAGCTGACCGACGCCAACGTCGAGCTGAACCGCACGCTCGAAGTGCTGCAGACGACCCAGGCCGAACTGGTCGAGCGCGAGAAGTTCGCGTCGCTCGGCACGGTCGTGGCCGGTGTCGCGCACGAGGTCAACACGCCGATCGGCGTCGGCGTCACAGCGGCCAGCGCGCTCAAGCAGGCGACGGTCCGGCTGCAGCGGAAAGTCGAGGCCGGTGAGCTGAAGAAATCCGACCTCATGAGCTACGTCGAGGTCGCCGCCCGTTCGGCCGACATTCTGGAAGCGAACCTCGGTCGTGCCGCCGAGCTGGTGCGCTCGTTCAAGCAGGTCGCGGTCGACCAGTCGAGCGAGGCGATCCGCGTGGTCGAACTCGGCCAATATATCCACGACGTGATGACCAGCCTGCGGCCGGAACTGCGCAAGGCCGGCCACGACGTCACGGTCGACTCGCCCGATCCGGTCAAGCTCGAGACCACGCCGTCGGCGATCTGGCAGATCGTCAGCAACCTGGTGATGAACTCGATCCTGCATGGCTTCGAACCGGGCCAGCATGGCCATCTCTCGATTTCGGTCACGCGCAAGACCGAGGCGGCGGTCGTGATCTATCGCGACAACGGCATCGGCATGAGCCCGGACGTCCGGCGCCGCATCTTCGAGCCCTTCTTCACCACCAAGCGCGGCCAGGGTGGCAGCGGCCTCGGATTGAGCATCGTCTATAACCTGGTGACCAAGACCTTGGGCGGAACGATCCTGTGCACGAGCGCACCGGATGTCGGTACCGAATTCATGATTACGATTCCGGTCAAGACGGAACGGAGTGACGCATGATTGACGACGAACTCGCCTTCATCGACGAGGACGTGACCGTCGCGGGCCAGGAGCCTGCGATCGGGTGGAAGGTGATCGTCGCCGACGACGAACCGAACGTACACGACGTCACCCAGCTGGCGCTGGTCGATTTCCGCTTCGACGGCCGGCCGCTGACCTTCATCCATGCCCATTCGGCCGCGGAAGCCTTCGCGGCCGCCGAGAGCAATCCCGACACCGCCGTCCTGCTGTTGGACGTGGTCATGGAATCCGAGCATGCCGGCCTGGAGCTGGTGCGCCGGATCCGTGAGGAGCTGTGCAATTCGACCCTGCGCATCGTGCTGCGCACCGGCCAGCCGGGAGCGGCACCCGAGGCCGACGTCATCGCGCGTTACGACATCAACGACTACAAGGAAAAGACCGAGCTGACCGCCGGCAAGCTGTCGACCCTGATGTATGCGTGCCTGCGCGGTTATCGCGACATCATGACGATCGAGCGCAGCAAGCGCGGGCTGGAGCGCATCATCGATGCCTCGCAGCGGATCTTCCGCCTGCAGTCGATCGAGGAATTCACCGAGGCGGTGCTGGACGAACTGGCGGCCCTGCTGGCGATCCACGGCCACGAGCCCGCGGGCGGCATCCAGGCGCTGACCGCGACCGGCACCGTCGGCAAGCTGACGGTGCTGGCCAGCACGTCCCATTTCGAACATCTGCGCGGCCTGCCGATCGACGGCGCGTTGCCGCCCGAAACGGCGGAGCGCATCGATGCCTGCCACAAGGCGGCCTACAGCGCCCATTTCGGCGACGAGTATGTCGGCGTGTTCAAGGCGCGCGCCGGCGCCGACAAGATCCTGTACCTGCGCGGCTACCAGCCCCGCTCGGAACTGGATCGCCAGCAGCTCGACATCTTCGCGCGCAACATCGGCGTGTCGTTCGAGAATATCCAGCTGAAGGAAGCGATCGAGGACGCCCAGCGCGAAATCATCTATCGCCTGGGCGGCGTGGTCGAGACCCGCTCCAAGGAAACCGCGAACCATGTCCGCCGCGTCGCCAAGATCTCACGCCTGCTGGCGCGCGCCGCCGGCATGACCGAGCGTGAGGCGCTGATCTTCGAATATGCCTCGCCCATGCACGACATCGGCAAGGTCGGCATTCCGGATGCGATCCTCAACAAGCCCGGGAAGCTGACGCCGGAGGAATGGGCGATCATGCAGACCCACGCTTATGTCGGCTACGACATCCTCAAGGGCTCGGACCACGAGATCCTGCAGACCGCCGCGATCATCGCGCTCGAACATCACGAGAAATGGGATGGCGGCGGCTATCCGTTCAACAAGCGCGGCCACGAGATCAGCCTGCATGGCCGCATCACCGCAATTGCCGACGTGTTCGACGCGCTGGCGAGCGAGCGCTGCTACAAGGCCGCCTGGCCGATGGACAAGGTGCTGAAACTGTTCCGCGACGAACAGGGCAAGCATTTCGATCCGCACCTGGTCGACCTGATGTTCGACCTGCTCGACGACATCATCGCGATCCGCGACGAATATCACGACTGACGTCCGGCCGTTACCTGCCGGGTAATCGACCGCCCGACGGGCCGGCCGCTATCACTCCTCCACCACAACGAGGAGTGAGACGTCATGTCGTTCGTCGAGACCGAAGACCATACCGCCCTGTTCTACAAGGATTGGGGCAGCGGCAGGCCCGTGCTGTTCCTCCACAGCTGGGCGGTGAATTCCGACATGTGGGAGCCGCACATGGTCCCGCTGGTCGAAGCCGGGTTCCGCTGCGTCGCGTTCGACCGGCGCGGCCACGGCTGCTCCGGCCGGCCGGGCGACGGTTACGATTTCGATACGTTCGCGGACGATCTGGCGCTGATCATCGACCAGCTCGACCTGACAGACATCACCCTGGTCGGCCATTCCATGGGCGCGGGCGAGATCGTCCGCTACCTGACGCGCCACGGCTCCGACCGCGTTGCCCGGGTGCTGATGCTGGCCCCGACCCTGCCCTTCCTGCTGAAGACCGACGACAACCCGGACGGGATCGAGCGCGCCTGTTTCGACGAGGTCCGCGCGGTCCTGCTGGCGGACACGCCGAAGTGGCTCGTCGACAATGCCGAGCCATTCTTCCTGCCCAGGACGACCGGCGTCTCGCCCGAGATGATGCGCTGCCTGATCGAGCAATGCCTGCAGAGCGGGCTCAAGGCCAAGATCGACACGAACCGCTCGGTAACCGAAACCGACTTCCGGCGCGAGCTGGCCGAAATCGACGTGCCGACCCTGATCATCCACGGCGACAGCGACGTGTCGGCCCCGCTGGCCTTCACCGCCGAGCGGACGGCAGCCCTGATTCCGGGCAGCCGGCTGGTGATCTACGAAGGAGCCCCGCACGGCCTGTTCGTGACCCACCGCGAACGGTTCATGCGCGACCTGATGGCGTTCCTCGAGGGGTAGGAACCGGCCGTTCGGAGGGAAGGATCCGAACGGAAGGGGATCGCCCGTTGGCAGCGACAAGGCTCCCAGCCCTAAATCGATGCCGCTATTTCTGGGGCGCAGGCGCTTTGGCAGAGGCGCTTGCGGAGGAGTCTGCCGCCTTTTTTGCCATCTTGGTCTTCTTTGCTTTTGCCGGCTTGGCGGACGCGTCTGACGCGGGTGCGGCCGGTGCCGAAGCGGCCGGTGCGTCCGATGCCCTTGTCATTTGGGGAAACGAAGAAAATGCTATAATAATAAAAACAAGCAAGAGTATTTTGGACATCTTCATTTTCCTTGAAAGATGCGACTAATGCTTAGTTTAGAATAGGAAAAGGACAGAAATGTCCTTTTCCTTGTGGTGTTCGGACGAATTTAGGACTCTATTCGCCCTTGGCGTGTCCGAATGCGATGCCTTGCTGGACTTCATCGATCGCTTCCGAAACCAGCTTTCTGGCGGTATTGGCGTGTCCGCCTTTGTCCTGCGTGACACGATTCAGATGAGCCTGGGCCCCCTTCAGCGCGTCGAGTGCGCCTTGCATGTCAGGCTGGGCAGCGATCGCCAAACCAGCGCTGAGGCCGATCGCGGCGGCTATGAAGGCGACCGCCAGCATTTTAGTAGCGGCTTGGTTGAAAAAGCGCATGCAAGTTTCCTTTGAAAACGAAGGTTGATCTTCGGTCAAAAAATTGAACCGTCCCGACTGAGGTCGATAGAGGCGCTGTGAATCCCAGAGAGGTAGAAACGGGCTTTAACGCGGCTGCGGAGGATTGGCGCAACGGAAGTAGCTGGTTTTGGCATCCCGCGCGGCGGTCACGTTGATGATGCCGACGGATGCTTCGTTGGGGATCGTTAAGTCAACATAATTGATGCCGTCTTGCGGTCGCTGTTTGATGGAATCGACCGCTTCTTCTTGCAATACTTGGCGACCGCCGCCCGCTTTGAACTGTCCAACGGTTTGCGCGAGAGACCAGTTACGGCTGCTCTCGTTGACCAACTGGCATTCCGCAGCAGTATCTGGCAGCTTGTACCCCACGTTGAGGGTCTTGCCATTATCTAGCGGAACCGTCTGTACAACGCTCTCAATAAGGGAATTTTGGTTCATGCTGTAGCCGCAAGCCGCCAGAAGCGGCATGACCAACGAGATGACGGCAAAGCGCTTCAGTGTAACCGTCGAAAAATATGGCACGCTGCTCAATTCCTCTAGAGAAAGAAAATGCATTTTCTTCTCATCTCAAGATACCGTAAGAGATAATCAACTCCTATCACTTGTATTGATAAGTATCGACCGTGTGAAATGAATTGCCTTGATAGGCTGGATCAACGACATGAATGGCATGAGTCGCCCCGGTAATCTCGACCTCGACCTGCTCCGCAGCTTCGTCCACATCGCCGAAACTGGAAGCTTCACCCGTGCCGGAGAAATCGTCGGGCGGACGCAATCGGCCGTTTCTATGCAGATGCAACGGCTGGAGACCATCGCCGGCAAACCATTGTTGGTGCGGGGCAAGGGCGGCATGGTCCGGCTGACGCAAGACGGCAGCTATCTTTTAAGCTATGCGCAAGAGATGCTGGAGTTGAACGATAAAATCTGGGCGGTATTTCAAGGGGAAAGCCCGTCGAGCCGAATAGTGCCTGACGATTATGCGTTGCCGATCAAGGCGCAGCGGGAAGCTTTTACGATGCAGGTCATGGTCACATTGCTGACCAATCGGAAATTCAGTGAAGCAAACGCGCTGATCATGCGTTATGTCGAAAATCACACCATGGTCAATCCAAAGGAAATAAATCAAAAAGACGATGATCTGATCATGTCTCTTCTGAGTATGCTGGAGTATATTTCAATCAACTTTCTGTCCAATTCGATGGATCGAAATATCATTCTCAGGCAGCGAAAATCGGGTCTTTTGCGGACTTACCAGGTTCTGAAAAATTACATTCCTTACAAGCGCCAAGCTTGGGGGCGGCTAAATGCATATCGATCCTTTGAGGAAGTTATAAAGAACTATATTTTGGTGGATTCAAAGATTTCGGACTATGCGGCGAATGGCGCCGAGCCTGCGCTGGATGCCAGCTCTTGAAGGTGCAACTCTAGCCAGGCAGCGACGCTTGAACTGGTGACCCGGTGGGCTGGGTCGCGAGAAGTTGGCCTCACTGTCTTTGCTGACTGAACTGCGACCGTCTGCTTACGAGCGTGATCGTATGGCATGCTTATGCCCGACTCTGGGTCGTAGCCGCCAGCCCTGACGCGGGTTCTCACCCTAGGGCTGGGACCCATAAGTGGGGTTCCCATCGGCCGCGAAACCTGATTCAAGATCCCCGAGAGGAGATCTTGGGTGGATCAGGGATATTTTTGGCTGAATGACGGGCAGTTTGAACGGCTTGAACCGCATTTCCCGACCGACACGCGGGGCAAGCCGCGCGTCGATGACCGCCG
>NZ_DASZBY010000069.1:0-13615 GCF_035943795.1 Aliidongia sp.
CCCGATCCCGATCCCGACCCCATCATCCCAAACTTTGGAGAGAAACCCGACATGGCTACGGCCGAAGAGCTTGCCGAGCGCGAGCGCCTGCTGACCGAGCGAGAGACCAAGCTCGCGAAGGACGGCGTCACGCTGCGGCGCGGCGCCTATGCCGATTTCGCGGACAGCCTGATCCGCGACGGCGTGTTCCCCGGCGGGGAGCGCGACAACCTGGTCAGCTTCATGGAGACGGTCGACGCCGAGCCGGTCGACTTCGCCGAGGGCGACGCCACCGTCCAGAAGGCGCCGATCGACTGGTTCAAGAGCTTCCTGCGCGGCCTGCCGAAACGGGTCTCGACCGGCGAGACCGGCGCCGGCGAAGCGGCCACCGACTTCGCGGAGACCGACAACGTCCAGACCGCGATCGGCAACGAGCTGGCGAGTGCCAAGGCTGCCGGCCGTGAGATCTCGCCGGCCGAGGCGGTGAGCCGCCTGCGCATCAAGGGAGTGATCAAGTGAGCCGTCGCATTCAGACCATCAACCGCACGGCGACCGGCGCGATCGCCAGCCGGACGATCGTCAAGCTCAATGCCGACGGCACGGTCTCCCAGGCGACCGGCCCGACCGACAAGCTGTTCGGCATCACGCTGCCGTTCAACGACGTCGCCGACGGCGACCGCGTCGACGTCTGCGTCGTGGGCTTCGAAGAAGTCCAGCTCGGCGGCACGGTCGCGGCCGGCGACCTCATCACCAGCGACGCCAGCGGCCATGGCGTCGTCTCGGTGCGCCACACCCATACCGAAAACACCGGTGCCGCCTACGCCCAGAACGCCACCACGGCGGTCGCGGCGGCGGACCGGATCATCGGCATGGCCGAGGTCGCCGGCGTGGCCGGTGACTGGATCAACATTCTCCTGGCCCACGGCCAGGCGTAAGCAGAGGCACAGCGTTCATGTCCGTCATTGCGCCGATCAGCGTACCCGGTTCGTCCTTTCCCGTTTCGCCGATGCTCACCGGCATCGCGATCGGCTACCGCAATCCCGACGCCTACTACATCGCGGAAGCGCTCTCGCCGAAGCTGCCGCCGATGGGCGACCAGGCGTTCGAATACACGCTGTTCGATCCCGCCGCCGCGATCACCAACACCGACGCCCAGGTCGGCCCGCAGTCCGAACCCAACCAGATCGAAGTCGGCGGCACCGCCGTCATCGCGAAGACCGTCGACTATGGCTATGACAGCCCGATCCCGACGTCGGAACAGACCGCCTACGAGCGCATGGTCGCCATGGGCCTCGCCGTCGCTGATCCAGCGGCGTACCGGGTCCAGACCCTGGTCAACCGGCTCGACCTGTCGCGTGAAGTCCGCGTCGCGGCGATGTACCAGAACCCCAACAACTACAACGCCGCGCGCGTGGTCGACCTCGCGGCCGGTGGCCAGACCAAGATCAGCGTCTATGCCAGCTCCGATCCGATCGGCCTGGTGCAGAAGGCCATGGACTCGACGCTGATCTATCGGCCGAACGTCATGTGGTTGCCGCGGCCGGTCTGGACCATCTTCCGGTCCCATCCGAAGATCATGAAGGCGATCAATCGCACGGCGGGCGACAGCGGCAGCGCCACGGCCGAGCAAGTCGCGGCACTGTTCGATCTCAAAAAGGTGCTGATCGGCGACGCGTTCATCAACGGCGCGAACCCCGGCCAGACGCTCGCGCCCGGCCGCGTCTGGGGGAACGCCTTCGGCCTGGCCTATGTCAACCCGACCGCCGTCATGGGCCAGGACGCGACCTTCTCGTTCACCTACCAGTTCCTTGGCCGCCTGGCCGGTCAGATGGCCGAGCCGAAAAAGGGCCTGCGCGGCACGACGCTGGTCCGGGTCGGCGAGAGCCTGAAGGAAGTCGTGGCGGCGCCGGACGTCGCCTGCCTGTTCCAGAACCCGATCTAGCCATACCAGCGGGATCGCAAGCGGGGCCGCTTCAGCTGGCGGCAGGCGCGCGATCCCAGGGGCGTGCCGGACGGCGCGCCCCTTCTTCTTCCCAGTACGGGCATGATCCATGACCAGTTCCACGCTGCTCCCGCTCGATGACACCGGCTTGCCCATTCCGGTGCTGCCGCTCCGCATCGGCGCGGGCTACGGCCTGACCGCCAGCAACGCCTCCCAGCGTCTGGGGCCATTTCAGGCCGGTACCCGCGTGGTCACGGTCCGCGCGATCGGCGCCGGCGTGTTCGTCGAGCCCGGCGACGGCACCGTCGTCGTGGCACTGCCGGCAATGCCGTTTTCCCTCGGCCCGCACTATGTCGCCAGCGGCGAGACCGTCGATATCGCGCTCGGCGGCAGCGCCGGCGGCCCGGCCGCCGCCGACCACCTGGCCGTCATCGCCGCCAGCGGCACGCCGGCCGTGTACGTGTCCGAGCGCGGCTGATGAGCGCCCTCCCGCTATTGCCGATTTCGACCGGCGCCTCGCCCAACGACGGTTCGGGCGACACGCTGCGCGCGGCGATGACGAAGGTAAACGCCAACTTCGCGACGCTCGCCACGCTCAACAGGGCCGACGACTACGCGCAGCTGCGGGCCACGGCCGGAATTCCCGGCGGCATGATCAGCACGCTCGGGCTGGAAACAGCCTGGGATGGCCTGGGCGCGCGCATGGCCTGGAACGCCGCCGCGACGGCCGTGGACGACAACCTGACCACCATCAAGCCCACCGGCCAGGTTGGGGCGGGCCGGTGGCAGGCGGTCAACCAGAACGCGGCCCTGATCCAATACCTGCTCGACGACGCCGAGGCGCAGGTTCAAAGCATCAAGGATCGGTTCGCCCAGAGGCTCTATGTCTCGGATTTCTGGAAGGCGATCGACGCCGACGATACCGGCAGCATTACTCGGTGCTTCGCGGCAGCGCGCATCACCGGCGGCACCATGGTGTTCGGCCGGCCCAATCGCCCCTACGTGTGCGCCGGGTGGGACATCAGCGGCCAAGCGACGGCTCCGGTCATCATCGACGGCAACAGTTGCGAGCTGGTACCGGCGTCCACGGCGCAGTCCGCCGTCATTACCTGCGACAACAGCGGCGTTCCCGTTTCCGGCTTCGCCGGACCCGCCACGATATTCCGGCATCTGAATGTCTCGGGCCTGCTCGTCGGCAGCAGCACGAAGGGAGATATCGACTACGCCGTCTACATCAACGGCGGCAATCCGATCTGGTATAATTGCGGCTTCTTCGCTGCAAAAGTCGCCTGTTACTATACCTACTACGGCCAGTATTCGAAGTTCTTCGAGTGCCAATTCAGCATTGCCCAGACGACCGCTCAGTCGGTGTGCATGCAGATCGATGGCGGCGACACCAGTCGCTCTTCGAATGAAATCGTCATGGTCGCCTGCGATTGCAGTACGGGTTCGAACCTGCTGTCGATCAAGGGCGGCCTCAACATCCGGATCTTCGGGCTGCATCTCCAGAACCAGACGAAGTTTCTGGATGGCAGTGGCGTCGACCAGGCGACCGGCGCCCTGCTCCTCGGGGCGACCGCCGCCGGTATGGGTGCCACCGGCGTCCGCCTCTACAGTGCGTATTTCGAAGTCAACGATACGGCCGACATCGTCAACGGCCTGTCGATCGGCACCCGGATCCATGATGCGACCTTCGCCAGCACCGCGAAGATCACTTCCAGCACTTGCTACGACTTAGGGCTGATCGACTGTTTCTCGTACGTCACGATGAACTGCACGATCAACCATCCCCCAACGAACGCCGACACTGCGTCGCTGACGTTCGACAACAACAATTTCATCCCGGCCCTGAACCTGGTCCATCCGGGTCCGACCTACGTCAGCGGGCAATCGGCGGCGGTCGGCCTTTCCTATAACCAGAACATGCTGCAGTCGTGCGGGGCGACCGATCTCGGTCGCCTCGCATCCGCGGTGCCGTCCTGGTCGGGTGCCAGACCCGCCGTTGCCAAGGGCACCACCACAAACCTGTTCCAGTTGACCCTGCAGGCGCCGGCCTCAAGCGTTCATCGCGCGTTCGCGGGCAAGCTCCATCTCGATCTGATCGACGATACCGCCTCCACCACGCAGTTCGGCTACGGCGCCCATGTCGGTCAGACGTTCGATATCTTCATAACCTGCAACAACACGGGTGTGCCGCAGGTCGCCATTCATCAAGATGCCGCTGGCACGGATACAGGCCTCAACCCGGGCTATCAGGCGCCGGGCGTCGCCACGATCGCCGGCACGGTGAGTGGCGATACCGTCGTTTTCACCATGAGCTTTCCCGGAGCGGGAACATCGGGCGGTACGGCACAGGCGTGCGCCTTCTATCGGCTCGATGGCGTCGGCATCAATTCCTTCTACATGACGCCGCTTTGAGGAAATGATGCCCTACGCCACGCAAGAGGACTTGGTCGCCCGCTTCAGTGAGGCCGAGCTTATCGACCAATCCGATCGCGAGAACAGCGGCGCGATCGATCCGGTCCGCGTCGGCCAGGCGCTGGCCGATGCATCGGCCCGCATCGACGGCTATCTCGCCGATCGCTACCAATTGCCGCTCGCCACGGTCCCGGCTGCGCTGGTGCCGCTGTGCTGCGATATGGCGCGCTACCTGCTGGCCGATCACCCGACCGAGCAGATGCGCCTGCGCTGGGAAGACGCGCTCGCCTGGCTCGACAAGGTGGCGCAGGGCCGCTACGGCCTGGGGCTCGATGCTCAGAGCCAGGAGCTGGTCTCGCCGACCGGGCCGAAGGCCGTCCAGGCGCGTCGGACGTTCACCCAGGACAGCCTGGGTCCCTTCACCAACCCCCGCCTCTGGTAGCGCCGTGACCGACCCGATCACTCAGGTCGAAGATGCCATGGTCGCCGCCGTCCATCTGGCGCTCGGCAGCAAGCTGCGCAAGGTCGAGACCGTGCCCGGCGGGCTGTCGGCCGAGGAATGGGGTGCGCGCCTGCGCGTCTCCCCGGCAGTCTATATCGGTTTCCTGGGCGGCCCGGCCGAGCCGCCGAACCAGACCCGGATCATGGGCCGCTTCATGGCCTACGTCGTCACCGGCAACAGCGGCAGCGACGAGAAGACCCGCCGGCGCGGCACACCGACGACGATCGGCGCCTATCCGATCCTCGCCGTGCTGATCCCGACGCTGGGCGAGCTGCGCGTGCAAGGCATCGGCGACCTGGTGTTCACGGGCGAGGTCTCGAACCTGTTTTCCACCGCGTTCGACGATCTTGGCATCTCGGTCTATGCGGCCGAGTTCAAGGTCGGCATCAGCTTTTCGACCGTGCCGGACCTCAGCCAATACGCGGATTTCACGACGTTCGACGCCGACATCGTGACCCAGAGACCCCTTCCCACGGACCCGATCCCGTTACCTGACGGAGAGGCTGCCCTAGAGAGCAGAGTGACGCTTCCAAACAGTTGATCCCCGGCAGGAAGCGCCATGGCCGACCTCAGATACGTACAAGCCGCGCCCGGCCGCCGGGTGCTCGACCCCAACACCATGAAGCCGATCCCGGCCGCCGGTAACGACCAGAAGGCAACGATCCAGATCGATGCCGAGCTGCCGTTCTGGTTCCGCCGGCTGCGCGACGACGACGTGATCGAAGTCGACGAGGCGGGCAACCCGATCGAGACGGCCGAGCCCGAACCGGCAAATCCGCCGGCGCCGGTGAAGCCGTCGAAGGGTGCCGCTCCGGCCGACGCCGGCGCGCCCGTCTCCGATCCGTCCGTGAAGGAATAGGCTCTTGCTCGAATTCAATTCCATCCCGCTCAGCCTGCGCGTCCCGGGCTCGTACATCGAGTTCGACAATTCGATGGCGAACACGCCGCTGCCGGCGCAGCTGCACCGCGTGCTGCTGTTTGGTCAGCGCAAAACCGCTGGCACCGTCGCCGCCGGCGTCGCGACCCGGATCTATGCCTCGGACGACAGTGCCACCCTGTTCGGGCGCGGTTCGATGCTGGATCGCATGATCCAGATCGCCCGCAGCGTCTCGACCAACACCGAGCTGTGGGCCATCGCCCAGGACGATCTGCAGGCCGGCACGGCCGCGACCGGCTCGGTCTCGTTCGCCGGTCCGGCAACGGTCGCCGGCACGTTGCCGTTCTATATCGCCGGGACCCAGGTCGAAACCGGCGTTACCGCCGGTATGACCGCCGCCCAGCTCGCCACCGCATTCGCCGCCGCCGTCAACGCGCAGCCGGACCTGCCGGTGACCGCCGCCGTTGACGCCACGACCACCAGCAAGGTCAATCTCACCTGCGTCTGGAAGGGCCTGACCGGCAATGATATCGACCTGCGCAGCCTCTACTACCGGGGCGACGTAATCCCGACCGGCATCACGCCGACCATCGTCGCCATGGCCGGGGGCGCCGGCAATCCGAGCCTGACCGCGTCGATCGCCGGGCTCGGCGACGTCTGGTTCCATTCCTGGGCAGTGCCCTACACCGACGGGGCGTCGATCGCCGCGGTGCAAGCCGAGCTGAACCGCCGCAACAGCCCGACCGTCCAGCTGCGCGGCCGGTCCTACAGCTTCGTGCGCGACACGGTCGGCAATCTCGGCACGCTCGGATCGAGCTACAACAACCAGTTCCTGACGTTCCTGGGCATGGCGAAGCTGCCGTCGCCGACCTGGGAAGCGACCGCGTCGCTGACGATGACGGTCGGCACCTTCGCGCCGATCGACCCGGCCCGGCCGCTCGGCACCCTGCCGCTGCCCGGCGTACTGGCGCCGGTGATCGGCGACCGCTTCGTCCAGGACGATCGCGAAAGCTTGCTCCATCAGGGTATCTCGACCGCGATCGTCGATGACGGCGGCAACGTGCTGATCGAGCGCCTGATCACGACGTACCAGACCACGCCGGCCGGCCTGCCCGATACCAGCTACCTCGACGTCGAGACCGTGCTGACCCTGTTCTATCTCGACTTCTGGCTGCGCCAGCGCATCGCCACCAAATGGCCGCGCTTCAAGCTGGCGCCCGATGGCAACAAGTTGCCGGTCGGTCAGGCGATCACCAGTCCGCGCCTGATCAAGCTCGACCTGATCGCCGGCGCCAACACGCTCGTCGACGCCGGCCTGATCACGTCGCTCGACGATTTCAAGGCGTCCATCATCACCGAGATCTCGGCAAGCGATCCGGACCGGGTCAACTGCCTGTTCCCGCCGACCCTGGTAAACCGCTTCCTGGTGTTCGGCGCCCAGATCCAGTTCCGCCTCTGATCCCCGAGCGATAGCGACTTCAAGGAGTTCCCATGGCCGACCAGCTTCTCGGCAAAGCCTACATTCGCGTCGACGGCACGCTCTACGACACGTTGTCGGGCGCTTCGATCTCGAACATCACCGGGATTACGCGAGACGCCGTCGTCGGCTCCCGCGTGCTCGGGTTCACCGAAAAGGTCGCCGTCCCGACGATCGATTGCGACATGCCGCACAATCCGACCACGTCGGTCCTGGCCCTGGGTTCCGTCACGGACGCGACCATCACGTTCGAATGCGACAACGGCACGGTCTACGTGCTGAACGACGCCTGGTGCTCCAACCCCGGCAAGCCAACCGCCGACGGCGGCAAGCTCGCCGGCGTGCAGTTCATGGCGATCACCGCCGACGAACAGCTGGGAGGCTAGACAATGAGCGAAGATCTGACCCAAGGCGCCGTCGCGCTCCAAGCCGTCGAGCAGGACCCCCGCGTCATCGCTGATGCCATCGTCCTGGGCGGCCTAGAGCTGTTCCACAGCGTGGCCACCGCAATGATCCGCGGTCTGCCGGCAGAACAGGCCGCCGAACTGCGCCCGGTCGCCGACCACCTGGCGCGCCTGCGCCAGGCCAAGCTCGACAGCCTCGGCTAGGCCGCTGCTGCCGTTTCCGACCAGATCCGAGGAACTTCCATGTCCGACGCCGCCATTCAGCCGCTTACCTCCGCAATCGCCCTCGACACCGCCGGCGCCCCGCCCAAGCCGGCGATCGTCGTCGGCGAACGCTCGATCAAGAACGAAAACGGCAGCGTGACCACGCCGCTGCTCTATCCGGTCCGATCCGAAGGCGCGCAGCTCTCGTCGATCACGATGCGCCGGGCGACCGTCAAGGAATTGCGCGTCGCCGAGGGCCTGTCGGGCGTCGGGTCGGTCTCGATGATGGTCCAGCAGCTGGCGGCACTGGCGCCCTCGACGGTCGACCAGATCGACGCCGAAGACTTCGGCGAGCTGGGCGAAGTCATCTCCAGTTTTTTGCCGAAAGGCCGGCGAACTGGCGCCGCCAGTGCCTAGAGCTGGGACTGGTCGCCCATTGGTCTCTGGGCGATCTCATGGAACTGACCGGCCCTGAGTTGGACCGGTGGCACGCCGAGGCGGCCAAACTCTGGAAGGAGGTCACGGCCGGTAAATGACGGACCTCAAGCTTCAATATGTGATCGAGGCGATCGACCGCTCGACGGCCGTCGTCACCAACATCGGCAAGCGGATCTCGGCGATCGGTGAGAGCGGCGCGCGCGGCTTCGAGCGGATGACGAAGAGTGCCGAGACCGTCCAGGGCGCGATCGCCGGCATCGGCCTCGGCATCGCGGCCGAGATGGGCGCCAAGGAAATCGTCCGGACGGCGGAATATTTCGACCGGCTGCGCATCACGTCCGGCGCGTCGCACGAGGCGATCGATCGGGTCAAGGAAAGCCTGATCGAGACCGCCGGCGCCGCCCGGATCAATTCCGACGAGCTGACCGCTTCCTTCAAGTCGATGAAGGACAACGGCGCCACCCTGCAGTTCTTCCAGGACAACATCGAAGGCGTCGCCCGCAATATCCAGCTGCTCGGCGGCCACGGCGACGAGCTGGGCGAGTCCTGGGCCGTGCTGGCGCGCAACTTCAACCTGTTCAAGCCGGAAGATCTGTCACAGGCCTTCTCCACCCTGCGCGCCCAGCTCGTCGGCATCGACGGCGGTTTTGTGGAAATGGCGCCGAAGCTCGGCCGCCTGTCCGCGGCATATCGGGCGATCGGCCAGACCGGCTTGGGAGCCTCGCGCGACCTCGGCGCGCTCTTCGCGATCGTGCGCCTGGGCACGGCCAGCAGTCGCGAGGCGGTCAGCCAGGTCTCCAGCCTGATCGGCTATTTCAACGACAAGGGCGGCCAGGACGCGATCGCCAGCCTGGGCGTGCCCGTGTTCGCCAACGAGGCCGATCGACGCGCCCGCAAGGTGCGGCCGGTGCCGGACATCATCAACGACATCGCCAGGGTCTATCAGCAGAACCCGGCGTTCGTGGAAAACCGCCTGGGCAGCGGGTTCATCAATCCGCTCAAGGTCGGCTTCGGCGAGCTGCAGACCAACGGAAGCCTGACCACGCTCAACCAGAAGCGCGGCATTACGGGCAACGTCGAAGGCGATCAACGCAAGGCCGATCAGATCGCGAAGCAGCCAACGGCCGTACTCAATGCGATCTTAGACCAGATCAAGGGCTTTTGGGACAGTATCGGCGCGCTGGCGCTCGAAGGAACTAAGCTCTTCGGCGATGACTTCATTAAGTTCGTTGCTGGCGCGACGAATGTTGCCGGCTCGGTCCTGGCGATTGGCGCCGCAGTGAAGTATCTAGGCCCCCTTGTTCAGCTAGGGCTGGCGCCGCTCAGGCTCTTCGCTGCGTCGCTGCCGACGATCGCGCTTCGCATTGGTCTGCTCGCGGAAGCGGTCGGCGCGGGCGGTCTCGCGGATGCCTTCGTGGCAGTGGGGGCCGCGATCGCTGCCACCCCGATCGGATGGGTGATGGCTGGCATCGTAGCGATCGCCGGCGGTGCGTACCTCGTCTATTCGCATTGGAAGCCGATCAAAGAATTTTTCGCGCGTCTTTGGGAGGGCCTGAAGCATCCCGACTGGGACAGGGCGGCCCTGGCGATCTCGCAGGCGGGCGCGGCCGAAGCCGGCCTTGCGTCGGATCCGGAGCCGGCGCCCACGCAGACAGTTGAGGCACGGCAAGACGATGTCTTGCCGATGACCAAGGCCGAAATCGATGCGATCACGGCGCCAGGCCGGCCAAGCCGATCGTTCCTGCCGCAGGGCCGTACGATCCTTGGTGCTGGCGATGGCCAGCATCTGCCGCTAGGCCCGCAGAGGGTCGAAATTACACTGAAGTTTCAGGATGCGCCGGGCGACCTGGCGCTGGTCGACAAGCGTTCGTCGAGCGGGTCGGTCGACGTGCAGCTCGACCCGTCGTTCGGTGTCTCGCTTGGGTCGGTACCGTGATCGCGGCTCTGCGCTACGAGCGCATGCTTTCCTTGACCCGATCGAGCGCCGGGTTGCTTCGCGTACGCGGCAGCGAAAGCCGTCGAACGAGCCAGAAAACGACCCCATATACGAGGAGTGCGATCCCGACGCATGGCCAGAAACGCGCTTCGTCTGGTTCAGCGGCCTGCGCGGGAAACCAATACATCTTGACGAACAGGACCGTCGCCATGGCGGCACCTACGCGGTTGGCGATCGCTTCGATGTGCCAAAGCCTGCGACGAGCATTCATGGTCAGTTCGTTATCGTCCATCGCCCGCGTCCCTCAATGCGCGTATCAGGCCGCGATCATTGCGCCGATCGCGCGCTCTCGTAAAGAGGGTGCGCTCTAATGGCGAACAACCTGACCAAGGCGCGGCAGCAGATCCGCCAGGGCTCGTTCCGGGGGGTGCCGTTCAACTTCCTGGACGGCGGCGCTGCCTTTGGGCGGCGCGGCCAGCTGACCGAGTATCCCGACGGCGAAGTGCCGAGCTGGGAAGATCTCGGCCGCAAGGCCCGCCAATACAATCTCGACGTCCTGGCGCTGGGCGACGACTGGTTCGCCCAGCGCGACAAGCTGATCGCGGCCGTCGAGCAGAAGGGCCCGGGCACGCTGATCCATCCGACCTATGGGTCGATGAAGGTCGCTTGCACCGACTGCCGCGAGCAGATGAGCGTTACCGCGCTCGGCCGCATCGATTTCACGCTGACCTTCGTCGAAGACAGCGGCAAGGCGCCCAGCGCCAGCGCCACCAGCGATACCGGCGCCGGCGTCGACACGGCGAACGCGGCCGTTACCACGGCGAGCCAGGCGAGCTTTAGTAACGCCTTCTCGGTCACCGGCGCCTCGCGCGGCGTGATGGGCCGATCGTCGGACCTGCTGTTCGGCGCGACCGACGCGGTGCGCGGTTCCATGAGCTTTCTCAAGGGCGACGTCGGCGGCGCCGGCTCCTGGTGGTCGACCGTGGCGTCCGGCTACAAGCTGGTGCGCGACAACATTAACGATATCCAGGGCGCGGTCCGCCTGGCGACCAGCACGGTCAACAGCGCGATCTACAACGTCCAGGCCGCGGTCAATTTCGTGGGCAACATCACAAGCCTGCACGCCGCCGGCGGCATCGTCGCCAGCATCGAAGGTATTGGGACCCATCTCGGCAACCTGATGTCGTCGGTTTCCGGACTCTTCTCCACCAGCAACGGCGGCAGCTTCACCGACTGGGCAACCCAGCGCCGCCTGGGGCCGAGTGATCCGACCCGGCCGAATGTGCCGAGCTACGATGGGCCGACGATCCTGAACGCGTTCAAGCTGCACCTGCAGCTCGCGACCTTGCTGGCTCGGCCGAGCCTGCCGGCGACGACATCGGTCCAGGGCCGGCAGGTCCAGGTCAACGGCTTCGCGATCTACGATCTGATGCGCCAGGCCGCGCTCGTCCAAGCCGCCGGCGCTCTCTCGGCCTATCCCTTCTCGTCGCGCACCGAGGCATTGGGCTTGCGCGACCAGCTCGCCAACGCGTTCGACGGCGAGGCGGGTACGGTGGCGTCGAGCGACCTGGTCACCGCCCTGGAGGCGGCGCGCGTCGCTGTGGTGCAGGACGTCGCGGCACGCTCGGCCGGCCTGCCGATCATCACCACGATCCAGCTGAACGACGACGTACCGGCGCTGGTGCTGGCGACCAAGCTTTATGACGATCCGACGGCCTGGCTCGACATCGTCGCCCGCAATGACTTGCCGAACCCGCTGTTCACGCCCGGCGGCGTCGCGCTCGAGGTGCTGACCAATGGCTAGCACCGCGCCGAAGATCACGCTCCGGGCCGGTGGCCGGCTCGTCAGCGGCTGGACCCGTGCGGAGATCACGCGGTCGATCGAAGGCATCGCCGGCGGCTTCACCGTCGAGCTGACCGACTATGATCCCAGCCTCGGCATCCGGCGCCTGATCCATCCTGGTGACGCGTGCGATCTGATGGTCGACGGCGAGACCGTCATCAGCGGTTGGGTCGACAAGAACAACATCAGTTACGACGGCACGACCCACAAGATAAGCTTCGCGGGCCGCGACGCCACTGGCGACCTGGTCGATTGCGCGGCGTTCCATGATACCGATTGGGGCGGCTGGCCTGGCTTCGTGACGGGCGAGCAGATTATCGGCGACCTGGTGAAGCCGTTCGGTATCCGCCTGTCTTCCGACGTCGACGTCGGCAAGGCGTTCGACTTCCAGATCCAGGCCGGCGAGACCGTGTTCGAGACGATCGAGCGCCTGACCCGGTCGCTGGGCGTGCTGCCGGTTTCCGACGGAAAGGGCGGCCTGCTGCTGACCCAGGGCGGCACTGGTCCGAAGTTCCAGTCCATCCTGCGCGGCCGGGACATCGTCAAGATGTCCGGCGGCGTCGACCACTCGAACCGGTTCCAGGAATACATCGTCCACGGTCAGGACGGCGAAGGCTACATCGACCCCGGCAACACGGCGGTGCCGCAGGGGCTCGCAACCGACAGCGGCATTACCCGCTATCGCCCTCTCGTCATCATCGCCGAGTATCCCGGCGACGCCAGCACGGACACGTTCACCCGCCGCGCCCAATGGGAAGCGACTGTGCGCGCAGGCCGCGCTTCACGCTTCACCATCACCTTGCAAGGCTGGCGCGATAGCGCCGGGCTGCTGTGGGCGCCGAACGGCCTGGTGTCGGTGACCGACAGTTTTATCGAAGTCGCCGATACCCTGCTGATCGCCAGCGTCAAGCTCGCGCTCGATGACGGCGGCAGCCGGGCCGAGCTGACCGTGACACGTCCGGACGCGTTCAAGTTGACCCCGCTTGGCCCGACGTTCGACTTCGAACTGCCGGTCTATCGCAAGGGCGAGCCGCTGCTGTTGCCGAACGCGTCGACCGGAGGCTCGGCGCCATGATGCACGAGCGCTTCCACCACTTCGTGCGCCCGCTGATGCGCCGCGTCATGCTCATGGTCGCCCGGGTCGCCATCGCCCATGTCGACGACAGCGGCACCATGCAGACCGTCCAGGTGCGCGGCCTCGGCCCCGAGCCACTGAAGATGCCGCGCATCCGGCATTTCGGGTTCAGCTCTAACCCGCCAGCGGGCTCTCAGGGCGTGGCCGTGTTCCTCGGCGGCCTGCGCTCGAACGGCATCATGATCGGCGAGGAAGATCCGAAGAGCCGCCCGCTGAACCTGATGCCCGGCGAGGTCATGGTCTATTCGGCCGACGGCTCGTTCCTGCACTTCAAGAACGGCAAGCTCGGCGAGCTGGTGTGCGAGAGCTTGAAGATCACCGCCTCGGTCGGCGTCCGGATGGAGACGCCGCTGCTCGCGGTCACCGGCGACGTGCTCGACAATTGCGACACGCAGACCACGTCGATGAAGATCGGCCGAGAGGTCTACAACGCCCACAATCACGGCAATGTCCAAGCCGG
>NZ_DASZBY010000070.1:0-33337 GCF_035943795.1 Aliidongia sp.
AGGATCTAATTTAATTCGTCGAAGTTCTCTGGCAGTAAAGCTCATGAGCGCGGCGGTCGCTTCTAGAGACTGCCCCGCCAACGATGTCACGACAACCCGGGCGACGGTCGGATCAAGAACTAACTGAGCGGCTACAGGAACGAGACCTGCGCGGACGTCGATTACGACACCGTTGCAGCCGGCCGCGGACGCGATGCGCTCCAGCAGGTCGGCGAACGCATAAGGACTGTCGGCGGAGGCAAGGTGCTCCGCTCGGATTGATGAACTCGCTAGTTCGTCTAGGGCGCGGCGGAGCGGCAAAATAACCAGCTCTCCCATTCTGTGCCCCGCAAGACGACTAGCTGCCCAAGCGACCGTTGCTGGATATGTTGGGTCCGCTTCGGCATGCGCTAGAGCTACTACGTCTTCGAGAGAAACCAGAGCTTCAGACCGGCTGGCTCTAAACAGATAGCTGAGGCCAGGGGCCTCAAGATCCGCATCGACAATCAGGATGGGACCGCTTTGTCTGCGCGCCAATTCAGTCGCAATTGCTATAGCTGTTGTGGTTCGTCCAGTACCTCCCTTGACGCTATGGCAGGCGATAATCGGCATCGATCTTGTGCGAACGGGACGTTGATCATCACGAAAGCTGATTTCTCCTTCTATACTTCCAAGGCTGGATCGATATCCGTTCGACGGCTCTCCAATGATCTCAAAGTCGATGGAGAGCTCTTCGGCATCTGGGGGGCCATCTAGAACAAGCGATGTGATTGCGGCCTGTCTAAGCCGATTGGGAAACAGCTTTGCCAGCCAAGTGAGCACTGGCATGCGGTCTTCGTCGGCTGAAACGAAGAACGTTGCGCCAGACCAATCCACCTGAGCGTGGTCGAGGCCCTTTGGGCGCGTTGACCATAGCTCGTCCGCGGGCTCCAAAATAGACAAGCGTCGGGCGATATCGACCCATGTGACGGGCGCGTCAAGCCCCGCCCCAACACCGCGCTCGTTGAAGCTCTCGTTCATCGAAGTTCTTTCAGGGTGTACGCCACAACTGTCTCCAGCCAAGGCACGGCGAAGTTTGGTGTAGCTAGAGTGGCGCCGTAACGCCACACTTGATTCAACTCTCCCACCGCGACGGGTGTGTTCGGCGGCGTGCGAAGATTTAGCGCGCCCGGCTGATGCTCGATTGCTGATCTCGGGATCTTCAGAGCTACAATTATGTCGTCCAATCGGTGATTAAATGATGATGCCGATCGTGTAGCAGCGGCGTTCGTCGCCGACGTAGTCTTGAGCACGTTCTTGGCCATATAGATTGCTTTTAAGCCGCATTCTGCGGCGTAGAAGAGCAACAGGGATCGAGCTCCAATGTCCGAAAGTTCTGCGGCTGCTCCGGAAAGTTCGCGGGCTCGACGTCGGAGCGTTTTATGCGAAAGTTCGATCAAATCGTGATTCTCGCGTAACGGGTTGCAATTGGCCAGGGAGCTATTTAGCCGCGTGTGCTTCAAAAAAGCGACGGCGAAATGGAGGGCAGAATATCAGTTAGTGTCGCCGAGCGGCCCGCCTCATCGCCCGCGCGGCCGAGCACGCGCACAGGTCATCGTCCTCTCCCATTCGCCAGCCCTTGTCGCCGCCCTCGGCTTCCACGTTGAACCGGCGCCTGCGGCCTAGCGGGTCCGGCGGATCCTCGCCCATGTCGCGGGAATGGCGGGCACATAGGTCTCCCTCTACCGCCGTTTGCGGGAAGGGTGCCACCGCTGTCGAACGGTGTCCGGCCTTTGACGCCCTCACCCGGCTCGCTGACGCGATCCACCCTTTCCCGCGAGGCGGGTTGAAAAGTCACGGCGTGCTGCCGCGCATCGAGGCCGGGTGCTGCCCTGGCGTCTTGAGGTTGGGGCCGGCCTTGATCAGTTTGGTGCCGTCGACCTTGAAGATCGCCAGGTCGGCGTCCAGGTAGTTGCCGACATAGAGATATTTGCCGTCGGGGCTGAAGGCGGCGCCCTCGGCCAGTTGGCCGACCGGCACCTCGCCGACCTTGGTCACCTTCTTGCCGTCGATCTTCAGGACGGCGAGGTAGGCATGGTCGGTATGGAAGAACGCGGTCTTGGGCACGTTGCCGTTGCCGTTGAGCACGACCGAGACGGCGAGCTTGCCGGTCGGGCTGACCGCCAGGCCTTCCGGCCCGTCGCCGACCACGACCTGGTCGATCACACGGGGCGGCTTCGCCTCCATGTCGACGATCGCGACCGTATCGGCCTGGCCGTCGGACGCGCCGCCATTGCCGTTGACGTTGACGATGCCGATCTGGCCGCCGGGCGGGATCTGGACGTTGTAGGGGAAGATGCCGACGTTCATGTCGTAGTTCGTGTAGGTCACCTTCTGCCCGTCGATCTTCAGCAGGGCCACGCTGTTGTTCGCGGCCTTGACCACGAGCGCCTGGGTGCCGTCGGGCGTGATCGCGACGGCCGACAGCTGCTGGTTCGGCGCGCCGGGCGGGGCGAGCGCCACGACGTCGATCAGCTTGACCTCGGTTCCCGCGATCGACAGCACGCTTACGGTATTGTCGGCGCGGTCCGCGATCAGGCACAGGTCGCCCTTGCGGCTGATCGCCAGGCCGGACGGCTGCCGCCCGACCTCGACCGTGGCGATCTGGGCCGCGGGGTTCGCTTTGAGGTCGATCACGTAGAGCTTGGTGTCGGGCACGCCTTTCCAGCCACCGCTGCCGTCGTCGACCCAATGGAGCGAGTTGGCGACGAGCGCCAGATGCTCGTCGGGCGTGATCGCGAGGTTGGTCGGTGGCCCGACCACGGTATTCTCGAGCTTGAAGGTCGCGATCGTCGCCGGGGCCGCCGGTTTCGCGATGTCGAGGATGGTGACGGTATCGTTGCCCGGCGGCTTGGCGATCGCCTTGCCGGCATCGTCCCATACCGTCTTCTCGTCATTGCCGACGACGAGCAGCTGTGCCTGGGCGACGGCGAACGGCGCCAGCAGCGCCGTGGCGGCGAACAGGGCCGCGCAGGCCCGTCGATGCGTGGACATGGATATCTCTCCCCCTTGATTTCGCGGGCCGCTGACCTCGATTCGTCGCGGCTTCTCTCGTTCCGGGAGGGAGAGTATCCGGTCGGCGCGCTTCCGCCTAGTTGACGACACCCTTCAATGCCGGGTGGGTCGTGGTCGGGGTAAACTCATAGACGTCGTAGCGGGCCAAGCCTCGGACATGGAACGGGTCCTTCGCCAGTTCGGCGTCGAGTGCCGCGCGGCTGGGCGCGACGGCGATGATGACGCCGCCCGGGGTACCGACCTGGCGGCCGGAGGCGATGCCGAAGCCGGCGGCGTAGAAATCGGCGAGGAAGACGCGATGGTCGGCCAGCGCCTCGTTGACTTCCTCGATCGGGCGAAGATAGGACAAAATCACGGCGAACATGGGCTTGCTCCTGGTGGAGGGAAGTTGGATCAGACGAGGGTGGTCGGGTCGACGTTGCCGCCGCACAACAGCACGCCGACCCGCTCGCGCGGGGCCGGTCTGTAGAGACCGGCGAGCAGGGCGGAGAGCGCCGTGGCGCCGCCCGGCTCGACGGCCAGGCGCAGGCGGTTCCACAGCGCCATCTGCGCCGCTTTGATCGCCTCGTCCGGCACCAGGATGACCTGGTCGACGGCGCGCCGCGCGATCGGGAACATCAGGCTGCCGACCCGGGTGGCGCCCAGCGCATCGGCGGCGAGGCCGCCGACCGCGACATCGACCGGCTCGCCGGCGGCGAAGGCGGCATGCAAGGTCGGGCAGCGTTCGGGCTCGACGGCGATCAGCTTGATCTGCGGCCCGCTGGTCCGGCCGGCACACCAGGCCGCGACGCCGCCGATCAGGCCACCGCCGCCGACCGCGATCAGCAGGGTGTCGATACCGCCCAGGCCCATCGCCTGACGCTCGAACTCGCGCGCGACGGTGCCCTGGCCGGCCAGCACTTCCGCCTGGTCATAGGCATGGATGGTCAGCGCGCCGGTCTCCTCGACGCGCCGGCGCGATGCGGCGAAGGCCTCCCCGTAGTTGGCGCCGACCTGGTGGACGATGGCGCCATAGTCCCTCAAGCGCCGGACCTTCACCGGCGAGGCGATTTCCGGTACGAAGATTTCGGCCCGATGGCCCAGCCGGCCGGCGGCATAGGCGACTGCGGCGCCGTGGTTGCCGCCCGACGCCGCGATCACGCCGGCGGCCGGCACCTCCATCGACAGCAGGCTGTTGAACGCGCCGCGCGCCTTGAACGAGCCGGAATGCTGCAGCGATTCGAGCTTGAGGACGATCGGTGACGCGATGTCGAAGGCGCCCGACTCCAACGCCAACACCGGGGTCTCGCGCACATGGCCGGCGATCCGGGCTGCCGCCGCTTCGATCTCACGGACCCGAATGGAAGTGGACGATGCCGTCATCTACTGGAAATTCCATCATCGTTTCGAGATC
Source organism: Aliidongia sp. (assembly GCF_035943795.1). Classification (NCBI taxonomy): domain Bacteria; kingdom Pseudomonadati; phylum Pseudomonadota; class Alphaproteobacteria; order Rhodospirillales; family Dongiaceae; genus Aliidongia; species Aliidongia sp. The sequence continues at coordinate 4,427 of NZ_DASZBY010000070.1, forward strand.
GCAACGTCGATGGACGGATCTACCCTTCCGCCACGCCGCGCGACAGGCTATGCCGCTTGGATCGTCTTCGCCAGTCGGGATTCGCGCGTACCATGGTTCTCTCGCCCCTCGTCTCGGCTCTTGCGCTGCCGGCCCTGGTGAGTTTCGGTGCGACCGGGCTGATCCGTTTCGCGCGCGGCCGCAAGGGCGACAAAAGCCTGGCCGAGGCCGGCCTCGGCATCGGCTTCCTTGCCGGTTTCTGGGCCGTGACCGGCGGGCTGCCGTTCCTCGGCAACGTCGCCTATCACCAGTTGGGCGAGGCGGTGCTGCTGGCGCTGATCGTCGGGCTGGCCGCGACGTTTTTCGGCGCGGGTCCCCGGGTCATGGGCGTGCTTGCGGTCGCGGGCGCCCTGTTCGCCGTGATCTGGGGGATCGGCTGGCGGCAGTTGGTGGCACCAACTGTGGACGAATTGCTGGCCGTGCTGATCTATGGCGCGATCGCGGCCGTGGCGGCGCTACGCCTGCGCTCGCTCGGTCCCGGCGCCACGCCGGTCGCCTTGACCGGCCTTGCCTCTCTGGCCTTGGCGCTCGTCGCCCTGTTCGGCCATGCCTCCGGGATCAGCGACCTGGCGCTGGCACTGGCCGGCGCCTGTGCCGGCAGCCTGGTCTGGGCCTGGCCGTTCGGGCGGGCCGGCTTCGGACCGATGGCGCTCGCCGTGCTGGTGGTGGGCTTCACCGGCCTGATGGTCGCCCAGGCGCGCGGCGCCCTTCATGCGCCCTGGCCTTTGCTGCTTCTGCCGCTCGCCTTCTGGGCGCCCGGCATCGCGCAACGCCTGCCCATCGTGGACAAACTGGCCCGCAAGAAACCGACGAAACCCCTGGCGCTGCTGCTCGCCGCCACGTTGCCGTGCGCTGCATGCGTGGCGCTTGCCTGGCTGCTCGGCACCCGGCCTCATCTCTAGGCATGGCGTCCTACATCTTCGTCCTGCTGGTCGGGCTGGTCGCGGGCTGCGTCAGCGGCATCATCGGCACCGGCTCGTCGATCATGCTGCTGCCGGTGCTGGTCTTCACTTTCGGACCGAAACAGGCGGTACCGATCATGGCGATCGCCGCGGTCATGGCCAATGTCGCGCGGGTCATGGCGTGGTGGCGCGAGGTCGATTGGCGCGCCTGCGCCGCCTATTCGGTCACCGGTGTGCCGGCAGCGGCGCTGGGCGCCCGCACTCTGCTGGTCCTGCCGCCGCGGGTCATCGACGTGGCGCTCGGAATATTCTTCCTGGCGATGATCCCTGGCCGGCGCTGGCTGGCACGGCGCAATTTTCGCATCCGCCTGTGGCAGCTCGCCATTGCCGGCGCCGTGATCGGGTACCTGACCGGTATCGTGCTGTCGACCGGGCCGCTCAGCGTGCCGGCCTTCACCGCCTACGGCCTGTCGCAGGGCGCGTTCCTGTCGACCGAGGCCGCCAGCTCGCTCGCGCTCTACGTCAGCAAGGTCGTGACGTTCCGCGAACTGGGCGCCCTGCCGCTGCCGACCATCCTGCAGGGCGCCATCGTCGGATCCTCGCTGATGGTCGGCGCGTTCGTTGCCAAGCGCGCGGTGCTGCGCATGGGGCCCGAGACGTTTCGCCACCTGCTCGACGCGCTCATGCTCGTCTCCGGCCTGTCGCTGCTCTGGGCGGCGCTGGACTGAACGGCGGCTTGACCCGCCCGGCTGCCCGGTGTCTGTTCGGGGGCATGAGCTATCTGCGACACCTCGAGGCCTGCAACCGCTTCGACCCCGACCGTTTCCTGCCTCTTCTGCTGGCCGGTCGCCGCGTCGGCTTCGTGCGCCGCGACCGTGCCGGCGCGCTCGCGGCCTTTCCGCGCATTTTCCACGTCTCGACCGACGGCATCGCCTTCGACGATGGGCTCGATGGCGCAGACGCGGTGACCACGGCTTTGCACGAAGTCACGGACGGCCTGATCCGTGCCGGCCACACCGACAAGCGACGCCAGGAGATGTTCGCCGTTACCGACGGCTGGGGCGGGACGCTGCTGTTCGAGCTCGACCGCGGTGCGGTGCCGTTCTTCGGCACCCGGTCTTATGGCGTGCATCTCAACGGCTGGCGGCCGGGCTTCGACGGGCCGGACCTGTGGATCGGCAAGCGTGCCAAGGACAAGAAGATCGCGCCGGGCCAACTCGACAATCTGGTCGCGGGCGGCATGGGCGCCGGCTATGGCGCGCGCGAAACCTTGCTCAAGGAGGCGGCGGAGGAGGCCGACATGCCCGAGGCGCTGGCCGCCCGGGCCCATGCGGTCGGCGCCGTCCGCTACCGGATGGAATTGCCGGACGGCATGCGCGACGATGTGCTGTTCCTCTATGATATCGAGACGCCGGTGGATTTCGTGCCACGCAACACCGATGGTGAGATCGAGGATTTCCGGCTGCTGTCGGCCCGGGAATGCCTGCGGCGTGTCCGCGAGACCGACGATTTCAAATTCAACGTCAACCTGGTGCTGGTGGATTTCGGCCTGCGCCATGGCTTGATCGTGCCCGAGGATGCGGACTATCTGCCGCTGGTCGAAGGCCTGCGTGGAAGTTTGGTGCGCGGCGGCCGGTAGCGGTCAGTAGCCGACCGACGCCCGGATTTCCGCAGCACTCTTGCCGCTCTCGCGCATCGCGTGCAGCGTCGGGGCTTTGTCGCGCTTGGCGAAGCGCTTGCCCTGGGCATCGAGCAGCAGCGGGTGATGGCGCCAGGCAGGCACCGGCAGGTCGAGCAGCGCCTGCAGCAGCCGATGGATATGGGTCGCCTCGACCAGATCCTCGCCGCGCGTCACCAGATCGACACCCTGCAAAGCATCGTCCCAGGTGACCGACAGGTGATAGCTGGTCGGGCAATCCTTGCGCGCCAGCACCACGTCGCCCAGCCGTTCCGGCGTCGCCGCGATCGTGCCGCGATCCAGGTCGCGCCAGGTAAGCGGGCCAGTCTGGGCCTGGGCCTTCGCGACGTCGAGCCGCAGCGCGTGCGGGATGCCGGCGGCGATCCGGTCGGCACGTTCCGCGGCGCTCAAGTGCCGGCAGGTGCCGGGATAGATCGGTCCCAGGCCGTGAGGCGCAGCCACCGCGCCGGCCGCCTCGGCCTGGGCGGCGCTGCGGGTGCAGAAGCAGGGATAGACCAGGCCGCGTGCCCGCAGGCCTTCGAGCACGGCGGCATAGTCCGCGACATGCGCCGACTGCACGCGCACAGGCCGGATCCAGTCGAGCCCGAGCCAGGCCAGATCCTCTTCGATCGCGACGGCGAATTCGGGCCGGCAGCGCGTCCGGTCGATGTCTTCCAGCCGCAGCAGGAAGCGCCCGTCCGGTGCGGCCTGGGCGTGAGCGAACAGCGCGCTCGCGGCATGGCCGATATGGAGCAGCCCGGTCGGGCTGGGGGCGAAGCGGGTGGTCGGCATGGCGCCGACGGTAGCGGGACGATTTGGCCCGCGCAATCGGCTGGCTCGCGGGTTGGCAGGGCCCGGATTGTCCGCTATGCCCTGGTGCCAGGCTTTTTCCCGAGGAGAACCCCATGTCCCAGCCGTTGACCGGTCCCAGCCGTGCGCCCGCGTCGGGCGGCAAGCCGACCTCGCTCGTCGTGCTGCTGCATGGCCTGGGCGCCGACGGCCAGGACCTGATCGACCTGGCCCAGCATCTGGGGCCGTTCCTGCCCGACACGGCGTTCGTGGCGCCCAATGCGCCGGAACCGTGCGACATGGGCCCGTACGGATATCAGTGGTTCTCGCTGCAGCAGCGGATCCCGGCGTTGATGGCGGCCGGTGCCGATCGGGCGGCCCCTCTGTTGTCGCAATTCATCGAGGCGCAACTGGCGGCGCGCGGGCTCGATGCGAGGCGGCTGGCGCTCGTGGGATTTTCCCAGGGCACCATGATGTCGCTGCATGTCGGTCCGCGCCTGTCGCCGGGGCCGGCGGCGATCGTCGGGTTCTCGGGCGCGCTGGTGGCGCCGGAGCGGCTCGTCGCGGAACATCGTTCGACCCCGCCGGTGCTGCTGATCCATGGCGAGGCCGACCAGGTCGTGCCGTTCCAGGCGATGGACGCGGCGGCGAATGGGCTGGTCGCCGCCGGCATCGTGGCCGAGACCGTACGCCGTCCGGGCCTGGGCCACGGCATCGACGGTCCGGGCCTGGAGGCGGCTGCCCAGTTCCTGACGCGCTACCTGGGCGGGCCATCGCAGGGATAGGGGGTCCGGCGTCGCCGACCGACCAGGGCTGGTGATCGCCCCCGCGCTTTTTTGCCATCCGCTGCGATCGCACCATATGAAACCGTCATTAATCCGTGCTAAGAAGCCGCTGTGGAAATGGCGCGCGCGGAGGATCGCGACGGTGCTTGACGAGCGAGTGATCGGTCAGTCTCTTCACCCCGACGCAAAATCAAGGCGGGCGGGCGGGTCCCGGAATTCGCTTCACGCGCCGCTTTCCATTCCTGACTTCACCCTGTGGCACGAGATCCGCGACGGCACTCATGCCCGATCGCGCCAGGCGCTTCGGCCGGTCCAAAGTATCGATCAGAGTTCGAGCTGCCCCCTCGTCAGTCGCGAGCGGGATCGATGGGTTATTGCAACGGCCAAACGCGAGTTTGGCCGTTTTGTTTTGTCCGGGTGGTGGGTGGTGGAGGCCTGCGCATGATGAATCTGCAGACGCTGGTGCTGAACGCGGATTATCGGCCGCTGTCCTACCATCCGCTGTCGCTGTGGTCCTGGCGCGACGCGCTGACCGCGCTGATGCTGGACCGGGTGGCGCTGGTCGCGAACTACGACGTGCTGGCCCGCTCGCCCAGCCGCTCCATGGCGGTGCCCAGCGTCGTGGCATTGAAGAACTACAAGAAGATCGATGGGTTCCCGGCCTTCACCCGTTACAACATCTATCTGCGCGACGAATTCACCTGCCAATATTGCGCCGAGGAATTCCCGACCGAGGTCCTGACCTTCGACCATGTCATCCCGCGCTCGCGCGGCGGCCGGACCAGCTGGGAGAATGTCGTTGCCGCCTGCGGCCATTGCAACCATGTGAAGGCGAACCGCACGCCGCGCGAGGCCAGGATGCCGCTGCTGAAGGAGCCGCTGCGCCCGTCCAAGACCGCGCTCAACCGCAAGGCGCCCGATCTGCGCTATCGCGACTATCACCATAGCTGGCTCGACTATCTCTATTGGGACAGCGAACTGGACGATTAGGCCCTTCGATCGCGCCTCCGCCCCCCGCATCGCAAAAGCGATGATGCGAAAACCGGCCTGACCGCTTAGACTTTGCCGGCCGACCCACCGCGCGCCTGTGGCTTCCGTCACGGGACCGTCGGTCGCGACCATGGCACGGCTATTCGGGATCGGACGGGAAGCGGTATGGCACGCAATTTGGTTGAGGCGCTGAAGGCGCATGCGCTTTGGCTGAATCGGCGGACCGGCGGGATCCGGCTCGACCGGCCCTGGATCGATTTCTCCGGCATCCGCTTTCCCCAGTGCGATTTCCGCAAGGCCCGTCTACCCGGCGCCAAGTTCAATGCCGCCGACTTCTCTGGGGGCAATTTCTGCGAAGCCGACCTGTTCGCCGCGAATTTCGACAAGGCGACCCTGCGCAAGGCCAATTTCCAGAAGGCCGATCTGCGGGGCTCGAGCTTTCGCAATGCCGTCCTGATCGAGGCCGACTTCACTGATGCCGACTTGAGCGGCGGTATCCTGTTCGATGCGAGCGGGCAGGACGAGGAGAAGATGAGCAAGCAGACCGGCAGCCGTGAGGGTGCCGACATGAAGAGCGCCGACCTCAGCAACGCCCACGCCTCAGGCTCGGTATTTCGCGGCGTGGTGCTGAGCAATGCCAACTTGCGCAACATCGATTTCCGGAACGCCGACCTGCGCAACGTCGATCTGACCGGCGCAGACCTGACCGGCGCCGACCTGACCGGGGCCGATCTCGCCGGCGCCAACCTGACCGACGCCGACATCCAGAAGTCCAAGCTCGACGGCGCCAACATGGTTCGCACCATCGGCGGTCCGCCCCAGGTCGAGACCCAGGCCGACCGCGATCTCAAGACCATGATCGCGATACACCGCAAATGGGTCGCGAGCTTCGGCGCCGAGGGCGAGCAGGGCAATTTCACCAGCCTCGACCTGCGGGCACTCGATCTCACCGGCTACGACCTGTCGGCCGCCGTGTTCAAGGGGGCCAACCTGACCCGCGTGCCATGCCAGGGCGCCACTTTCACGCTCTGCGACTTCACGGACGCGATCCTGGCCGGTGCCGATCTGTCGAAAACCAACCTCAAGGGCGCTATGTTCAAGGCCGCCGACATGCGGGGCATCGACCTTTCCGGCGCCGATGCCGGCCCGGCGGAAATCCTCGACGCCAAACGCCGGCCGACCGGCCGGCTGTGGCCGACCAATTTCCTTGCGGCCAAACTGCGCGACGCCAATGTCGCGGGCGCCCGCCTCGACGGGGCCAACCTGATCGGCGCCGACCTTGTCGGCGTCGAACTCTCGGCCGCGTCGATGGTCGACGTGCGACGGTAGTCCGTGTCTGTTGTTTATCAGTGTGTTAGCTTCTTCATTCGTCATGGCCGGGCTCGACCCGAACAGCCACGTGGACAGGTATGGCGCATGACCGCTTCGGCATCACTCTTGCGGAGGCGCGTGGATCCCCGGGTCAAGCTCGGGATGTCGGCTGTCGGTAACTCGTTGATCTGACGACAGAACGTCCAATATACGAGTATCCGGGTTCGGGGGCCGCGTCGCGGGTTGCGAGCCTCCCTCTTGCAGCAATCGGTTGGACGCGCGGCCTAGCTCGGCTAGGGTCGTCTCCCGACGCGTTCCTCTATCGAGATGAAGAAAATGGCAAACGGCGATTCTGACCAAAGCTCGACCGGGGCCGATGCCTCGCCGGCTCCCCTGCATGTTACATCGGTCCTCGTCGCCTCGATCCGCGCCATGTCCAACGCTCTGGATGCGCTGGGCTTTCCGGAGGAGGACGATCGGGTCGTCGATCAGGACGGCCGCCTGGGCTTCGTCACCTGCTCGCACGAGAGCGATTGCGACGACCTGTTCGCGCTGATCGCCGAGCTGTCGACCAGCGGCGAGACCTGGGAAATCCAGTTCCAGACCGATCTGGCGCCCGAAAAGATGCTGTCGCTGACCTTGAGCCGCCATCGCGCGGTGGTGGCGCACGAGCAGGCGGTGGTGCCCGACCAGGCCGAGGCCGACGCCAAGGGCGTGCAACTGCCGGTCTACGACCTGGACGACCGGGTCGGCCAGGTCAGCTTCCAGCGCGCCGTTCGTGGCGCCAAGCCGCAGGAGATCTTCGCGGAAATCGGTGCCGGCCCGGACGGGCGCGCCAAGGCCCGGATCGTCCAGCGGAGCCCGCGCCGGGTCCTGGCCGAAGCGGCCGCGGCGGACGAGCCGGCGCTGCGCGCGGCCCTGCGCGAGGCGATCCCCAAGCTGATGTTCACGGTCGGGCGGCGCGGCCCCGCCTGAGGCGGCCATCACACCAGTCGGTCTGTGCCTCGCGGGCGCTGCAACTTTTCATCGAGGTGCTTGTGCCCATGAGGAATTTCATCATGGATGCGGCTGTCTGGCGAACCCCCGACGACCTCTTCGACTCGTTCTTTGATGTCGTCAGAGCGCCGAGCTGGCACGGCAGAAATTTCGACGCGATCTGGGACAGCGTCGGCACGGGGCAGACATCATCGTGCGCGCCGACCCGGGCACGAATCCATGCACTGGAGGGGAACGCAGATGTGGCATTCGCTAGGATTCAGTGTTCTGGCCGGGATTCTTTTCGGAAATGGAGTACCCCATTTCATCAAAGGCATCACAAAGGAAAATTATCCCTGTATGCTGGGAAATTCACCCACGCCAAATCTAATTGCTGGATGGTTGAGCATCATACTAGCCGGTTTCGTGGTGCAGTGGATTGATACAAACCGATTTTATAACGCATCCCTGCTTGCGGCGAGCGTGGGGCTGCTGGCTATAGGCCTTTTCCATTCGTCTATCGGCGCCTTCGGAAGAAATCGATAGTGCCTTGAGGGCACTTCCATGTGACGCCAAATTTCAAACCGAGACACCACCAGTTCCTGCTGACGTTGACGCGGAGTATCGTCGGCGTATGCTTCCGCCTGTCGGGTTGCGGTAACAAGCGACCGGCGCCGGATTGCGAAGCGATCCCACGCGGCCCATCCGCGACCCCTCGAACGCTGGTTCGGGAGGAAGCCTTATGACGATCCGTAACCCCGTCGAATGGGGTGTTTCACAGGTCAAGCTCGCGGCCGATGTCGTGGGCCACGCCAGCCATGCCGTCTACCATCCAAAGGAAGATCTGAACACGCTCGCGCCCGAGGTCCGCCATATCGGCGCATCCGACCTGTGGGACGCGATCCGTCAGGGCTTCGCGGATTTCCGCAACTACCGCACCGACGTCGTGTTCCTGTCCATCATCTATCCGCTGATCGGGCTGGTGCTGGCGCGCGCGGCGCTGGGCCATGACCTGGTGCCGCTGCTGTTCCCGCTCGCTACGGGCTTCGCGCTCATCGGTCCTTTCGCCGGCATCGGCCTCTATGAATTGAGCCGCCGGCGCGAACAGGGCTTCGAGACCAACTGGGCCGACGCGCTGGGCGTGTTCCGCTCGCCGTCCTGGGGCGCCATCGCCGTGCTGGGCTTCCTGCTGATGGCGATCTATATCGCCTGGCTGGTCGCGGCCGAGACGATCTACCTGGTCACGCTCGGGCCGGAGCCACCGGTCTCGATCGAGGGTTTTGCCCGGGATGCGGTCACCACCGGCATGGGCTGGGTCATGATCGCGGTCGGCATGGGCGTGGGCTTCCTGTTCGCGGTGCTGGTTCTGGCCATGGGCGCCATCGCCTTTCCGCTGCTGCTCGACCGGCCCGTCGGCGTCGACACGGCGATCTGGACCTCGATGCGTGCGGTGCTGACCAATCCCGGCCCGATGGCGCTCTGGGGCCTGATGGTCGCGGCCGGCCTGTTCCTGGGCTCGATCCCGGCCTTCGTCGGCCTGATCGTGGTCATGCCGGTGCTGGGCCATGCGACCTGGCACCTCTATCGCAAGCTCGTCCCGCACTGAGCGGTCAGGGTAGTTCGATCACCCGGTTGCGGCCGGCGCCCAGGCCCGCGATCACGCAGGCGGCGGCCAGCGCCAGGAACAGGACCTGGACCGCGTCCCAGCTGCCGGTCGCCGCCTTGATCAGCCCGACCGCGAACGGGCCCATGGCGGCCAACGTGTAGCCGACGCTCTGGGCCATGCCCGACAACGCGGCGGCGGTCTCGGGATCGCCGGTGCGCAGCACGATCAGCATCAGGGCCACGGCGAAGGTGGCGCCCTGGCCCAGGCCCAGGATCACGGCCCAGAGCCACAGGGTCGACAGCGGGGCGGCGACCGCGCCCATCAGGCCGACGATCACGAGGCCGAGCGTCAGCAGGACCATCCAGCGCTGGTCCGGCCCCTTGCCGGTCAGCATGGGCGCCACCATCGCGCTGGCGACCTGCAGCAGGGCCGAGACCGAAACGACGAGGCCGCTCTGGACCGGCGTCAGTCCGCGATCCTGCAGGATCGGCGCCAGCCAGCCGAACACGCAATAGGACAGCGAGCTTTGCAGGCCCATGAAGAAGGTGACCTGCCAGGCGAGCGGGTTGCGCCACAGGCCCTTGACCGGGGGCCGGGCCGGCGCCGCTGCCGTCCGGCTGGCCCGGGCGAGTTGCGGTGCCCAGGCGGCGGCGGCCACCAGTGCCGGCAGCGCCCAGATCGCGAGCGCCGGCCGCCATTGACCGGCGAACCCGAGGTCGGCCAGCCAATGTTCGGCAGGTGCCGTGAGGCCCGCCGCCGCCGCGGCACCGAAGCAGAGGGCCATGGTATAGACCCCGGTCGCCATTCCCATCCGGTTCGGAAAATCGCGCTTGACCAGCCCGGGCAGCAGCACTCCGATGATGCCGATCGAGGCTCCGGCGATGATCGCGCCCAGGAACAGCAGTGGCGCTCCGCCAAGGCAGCGCAGCGCCGTACCGAAGGCGAGCAGCAGCATGATGGCGAAGATCGTCGTCTCGATGCCGAAGCGGCGGGCGAGGCGTGGGGCGACCGGTCCGAACAGGCCGAGGCACAGTACCGGCGCCGTGGTCAGTAGACCGCCGAACGTGGTGGTCAAACCCAGGTCGCCCCGGATCTCGGTCAGGAGCGGCGCCACGCCTGAAAGCGCCGGGCGCAGGTTGAGCCCGACCAGCACCATGCCCGCCATCAGCGCGATCGACTGGCTGCGCCCGAGGCCCTGGGTCGGAACGGGCGCAGGCGGCTTGGGTGCGACGCTCATGATCCGGGCCGAGCGATCGGGCGCCCTGGGTCGCGGGATCGACCCCCCGAGAATTCGCTCGCCATCTGGCCCCTGTCTCCCTGCTCGCTTTGGCCGATCATGGGATGTCCCGGCCAATGCCGTCGAGCGCCCGCGCCGCATGGCTGGCCCGCCTCGGGGAATGGCTCAGCTTGACCCGCGCGGACATGAGTGTTACGAGTTGTAGCATTACGAAAGGTAGCGCTCCAATGGCCCATACCCCGCCCGACCTCGGCGACCTCGAACTCCAGGCGATGCAACTCATCTGGGCCGACGGCTCGATGACGGCGGAGGCGGTGCGCGAGCGGTTGCCGCGTTCCCTCAAGGAATCGACGGTCCGGACCGTGCTGCGACGGCTCGAGGACAAGGGCTATCTCAGCCATACGGTCGATCAGCGCACTTTCACCTTTCATGCAACCGAGGCCCGGCAGAAGGTCGCGGCCAAGGCGGTGAAACGCATCGTCGACTGGTTCTGCAACGGGTCGATGGAGGAAGTGCTGGTCGGCATGGTCGATTCGGCCCTGCTCGACGACGCGCAATTGCAGGCGCTGGCCGCGCGGATCGAGCGGGCAAAGAAGGAGCAGGGCAAATGATGCTGCTGGTCGAAGCGGCCCTCCGGTCGCTCGTGCTCGGGCTCGCCGTCGGGTTGGGCCTGCGCCTGTTCCGGGTCCGCAATCCCCAGGTCGAGATGACGGCCTGGATCGTCGTGCTGGCGGCCGGGCTCGCCATGCCGCTGCTGATGCAATGGACGTTGGTGCGCCTGCCGACTGCCCTGGTGACGCTGCCGCATGGGATCATCCGGGCGACGGTGGCCGTCCCCATGCAGCACCTGCACATCCTCGCGACGCCTGCGGCAACCGCCGAGAGCTGGTCCCTATGGAGTCTAGTGCCGTTCTTCTACGTGACGGTCGTCGCCACCTTGGCACTGCGCCTGCTCACCGGCCTGCTGATGACCTGGCGGATCGTGCGTCACGCCCGGCCGGTGCGTGCCGACTGGACGCGCGGCGCCGACGTGCGCGTCACGCTGCGGGTCAAGGCGCCGGTCTCGTTCGGCCGGGTCATCCTGGTGCCGACCAGCTTCGTTTCCTGGTCGGCGGCGAAACGCCGGGCGGTCATGGAGCACGAGCGCTCGCACGTCATGCATCACGATTTCCTGGTCCAGGTCTCGAGCCAGTTGCACAGCGCGATCTTCTGGTTCAGCCCGTTCGCCTGGTGGCTGCAGGTCCGGCTCGCGGCACTGGCCGAGACGACGAGCGACGAGGCGGCGATCGCCCGGATCGGCAACCGCGTAGACTATGCCGAGATCCTGCTCGACATCGCGGTCGGCGCACGCAACCTGCCGTCCGGCATCGCGATGGCTCGCCCGGCGCTGCTGCGTCAGCGGGTCGAGCGCATCCTGTCCCAGGCGGCCCCGATCGTGGCATTGGCGCCTTGGCGGCGGTCGCTGCTGGCGGCGAGCCTGCTGCCGGCCGTCCTGCTGATCGGCGGCACGTCGTGGCAGGCGCGGGCGGCCGACCTGATCGCAATGCCGGCATTGCCGCATATTCCCGCCGGGCCGGCACGGCCGATCGCCGACCGGCTGACCTTCGCCGTGCTGTTCGACGGCAACCTGACCATGGCGACGGGCGGGGCGGATCTGGATCGGGTGCTGAGCGCGCGCGACAAGGTCGGCGACACGGCGATCCTGTTCCTGCGTGACGGCAAGGTCTATGCGGTGACCGACCGCGATCTGGTCGAACGGGCGGCGGAGCTGTACCAGCCGCCGGACGCGCTATCCGACCAGCAGGGAGACCTCGTTGAGCAGCAGGCGGATTTGAGCCGCGAGCAGGCCGAGCTGTCGCGCCAGCAGGCGGATGTCGGTCGACAGATGGGCGAACTCGGCCGGCAGCATGGCCTGCAGATGGCAAGTCGCGCCGTCGCCGTCGCGAAGCGGGCGTCCGACGAGGCCGACACCGACGAAGATCGGGCCGGGCGGGACCAGGATTTCAAGGAGCAGATGGCCGAACTCGTCCAGATGCAGAAGGACCTGGGCCGTGCGCAGGGCCGTCTCGCCACGGAACGATCCAAGCTGAGCGTGGCGCAGAGCCGGATCGGCCGTGCGCAATCCCGCACCGACCGCAACGGCGACGACGCGCTGCGTCGCCTGATCGATGGCGCCGTCACCAGCGGGGCCGCGACGCCGGTCGCCTGACGCCGGTTCACACCGCAGCCGCCCTTGCCATCGTCGTCTGGAGGAGTTCGCCGATGCACCCGCCCCACGTCCTGACGGCGATCCTGCCGTGCAACGATCTCGACGCGTCCGAGGCGTTCTATGCCAGGCTCGGCTTCACCCGGCCGGACGGCGAGCGACCGGCGCCGGGCGAGGAAGACAGCTACCGGATGTTGTCCGACGGCAAGGGCGGCTTTCTGCACCTGATCGCGGCGGTCGAGGATTGGCTCGTGCCAGGGCGCAATCCGTTCGGTCTCTATCTGCACAGCGACGAGGTGAACCGCCTTGCCGCCGTTTTCGCGGCCGAGTTGATCGGCAGCAACGGGCCGGAGCACAAGCCCTGGGGCATGTATGAATTCGCATTGTCCGACCCCGACCAGACCCTGGTCCGGGTCGGCTGGCCGAGCCGGCTGGTCCGCGGGATCGCCTGACGCCGCCGGTCAGTCGGGCGGGCAGGCGAGGAACGCCGGCAAGGCCTCGGCCAGGGCCGAGAAGGTCCGCAGCGCCGGATGCTCCGACGCTGCGACCCGGTCGGCCATTAGGTCCTGGGTGAAGCGCCAGGCGACCGCGATGCTGATGTCGGCCTGGCGCGGCCTGGTGTCGACCAGCCAGTCGCCCGCGCCGGCGATCCCGGCTTCCAGCAGGCCATAGGTCGTGCGCAACTGCCTTTCGACCCGATCGATCCAGGGCTGGTGCTGTTTCTCGGCCGGCCGCAGATTGATTTCATAGACGAGCTGCATCGTCTTCTCGCAGGCGGCGAGCGCCAGGCCGACCAGGCGCTGGTTGCGCGCATGGCCGTCCGGATCGTCGGGCGCCAGGCGGCGCTCCGGTGGCACCAGACGGTCGAGGTGGTCGAGGATCAGGCTCGATTCCATCAGCACGACGCCGGCGTCGGTCACGAGGGTTGGGGCCTTCACGACCGGATTGATCGCCGCGAACTCTTCCTAATCGCGGAATACCGACAAAGGTTCGTGGCGAAAGGGCAGGCCCATGAAGCGCAGCGAGACCGCGACGCGACGGACATAGGGCGAATCGAGCATGCCGATCAGACGCATGGTTCCGGTTCCTCAGGGGTTTGACAACGCCCGAGACTGGCAGAGACGGTTGCGGAATGACATGGTCACCCATCGGTCGGCGTCGCTTTGTGCCGATGAATTCAAGCTTGCAGGGAGTTTGTCTGATGGCTCCGCCGGTCGATCTGGACGACAAGGATCTCGCCATCCTGGAAGCGCTGCAGGCGGATGGCCGCATCGCGTTCTCGGAACTGGGCCGGCAGGTCGGGCTGTCGCAGCCGGCCATGTCGGAGCGGGTGAAGCGCCTGGAGGACCGTGGGATCATAACCGGCTATGGCGCGCGCATCGGCCTGCCCGCGCTGGGCCTGCGCATGGCGGCGATCCTGCGCCTGAAGACCGAACATGCCCAGATCGGCGCCTGCCTGAAGCAGTTCGACAGCTTGCCCCATATCGTCGAGGTGCACCGGGTCACGGGCGACGATTGCTTCATCCTCAAGGCGCTGGTGCCGGCGCCGGAAGACCTGGCGATCATCGTCGATGCCATCGGCCGGTTCGGCCCGGTCACGACGTCGGTCGTCCTGCGCAGCGAGCCGGTGAAGCCGGTCGGCCGGGCGCTGCTCAAGGCCGCGAGGCGCTAGCGGCAAGCCGCAGCCCGTTCATCTCGCCGGATTTTCCTCGCCCTTGCGGGACGCGCCGCTAAGCTGGAAGCCCGTCTCGGAAATGAAGGAATTGCGATGACCAGCGACGATCATTCCGCTCTCGGCATCCGCCGTCGGATCGCGGGCGGGCACCTGACGGCCGAGGCGGCGGTGCGCGAAGCGTTCGACCGGATCGAGGCGCGGGAGCCCGCACTTCACGCCTGGGTGACGCTTGGCCGCGAGCAGGCGATCGCTGCCGCGCGCAGTCTCGACCGGGGACCGGCGGGCGGCCTGCTGCATGGCGTGCCGATCGGTGTCAAGGACATCATGGCGACCCACGAGCTGCCGACGCGCTGCGGCTCGCCGATCTATCAGGCCTGGCAGCCGCCCTTCGACGCGTCGGTGGTGGCGCTGGCCCGGCGCGCCGGCGCTATCGTCGTCGGCAAGACGGTGACGACCGAGTTCGCTTATTTCGGCGCGGGGCCGACCGTCAATCCCCATGACGCCACGCGCACCCCCGGCGGCTCGTCCAGCGGGTCGGCAGCCGCGGTCGGCGCCGGTGTCGTGCCGCTCGCGACCGGCACGCAGACGGCAGGGTCGATCGTCCGACCGGCGGCGTTCTGCGGCGTCGCCGGCTACAAGCCCAGCTTCGGGCTGATCGACCCGACCGGGGTGAAGCCACTCTCGATCACGCTCGATACGATCGGCGTCCTGGGCGCCACGGTGGCGGATGCAGCGCTGTTCGCGGAGGCGGTGAGCGGCCTCGGCCTGGTCGCCGCGGCGGAGCGGGCCGGGCGCCCGCGCCGCATCGGGCTCTGCCGCTCGCCGGCCTGGCACCTGGCCTCGCCCGACATGGCGGCGGCGTTCCTGGAATTGCCGGCTCGGCTGGCTGGTACCGGGGTCGATCTGGTGGATCGGGAATTGCCTGCGGTCGCGGGAGAGGCGTTCGCGGTTCAGATGCGCATCATGGCCTACGAGGCGGCCCGGGCCCTGGCCCATGAGGCCGAGGCCCATTGGGCCAGCCTGTCGGCCCGGCTGCAGCAGCTGCTGACCGAAGGCCGCGCCATGGACCGCGCCGGCTACGAGCGCGATCGGGCACGGGTGCCCGTGCTGCAGGCCGCCCTCGCCGGGGTCTTCGCCGACGTCGACGTGCTGCTGACGCCCAGCGCCGCCGGCGCGGCCCCGCTCAGCGCGGCCGGGACCGGCGACCCGATGTTCAACCGGCTCTGGACCCTGGCCGGCACGCCCGCGGTCAACGTGCCGGGTTTGCGCGATCCCGCCGGCCTGCCGCTCGGTGTTCAGATCATCGCGCCGGTCGGCCGCGACCCGGTCGCGATCGAGGCGGCCGCCTGGCTCGAGCGGGTGCTGGCGGGGTAAGCGCTGTCGTCAGAACGCGCTCTTGATCACGCCGCCGTCGACCCGGAGCGTGGCGCCGGTGGTGGCCGATGCGAGCGGGCTGGCCAGGTAGGTCACCATCGAGGCCACTTCCTCGGTCGAGGCGAAGCGCTTGATGAGGGAGGTCGGGCGGACCTTCTCGAAGAACTCCTCCTCGAAATCGTCGAAGCTCTTGTCGCTGCCCTGGGTCAGGGCGCCGACGAAATCGACCACGCCGCGCGACTTGGTCGGGCCGGGCAGCACGCTGTTGACGGTGATGCCCGTGCCGGCAACCGCCTCGGCCAGGCCGCGCGCCACAGCGATCTGGGCGGTCTTGGTCATGCCGTAATGGATCATCTCGGTCGGGATCTGGATGGCGCTCTCGCTCGAGATGAAGATGATCCGGCCCCAGTCGGCGCGCTTCATCGCAGGCAGGAACAGGCGGGCGAGGCGCACGCCGCTCAGCACGTTCACATCGAAGAAGCGCATCCAATCGGCGTCCGGAATTTCCTCGAACGGCTTCGGCTCGAAGATGCCCAGGTTGT
The DNA here is from genome assembly GCF_035943795.1 of Aliidongia sp. NCBI lineage: Bacteria > Pseudomonadati > Pseudomonadota > Alphaproteobacteria > Rhodospirillales > Dongiaceae > Aliidongia > Aliidongia sp. Next base: position 20,536 of record NZ_DASZBY010000070.1, read on the forward strand.
TGACCAGGATCTCGACGTCCGGATGGCGCCGGGCGAGGTCTTCGGCCACGGCGGCCGTGCTGAGGTCGCCGGCGAAGCCGGTGACGTCGCCGCCGGTCGCCTCCTTCAATTCGGCCACTGCCTTGTCGACCGGACCCTGCGAGCGGCCGTTGACGATGACATGAGCGCCTTCGCGGGCGAGGCTGGCGGCGATGGCGAGGCCGATACCGGCGGTGCTGCCGCTGATCAGCGCGCGCTTGCCCTTGAGATTGAGGTCCATGGTCGTTCCTTTCGAAAAGCAGACAGAGCGATAGATGGGATGGGTCGAGCCGATTGCGTCAGCATTCCGCCGGAACGCGCGCGGTGCGGCGTTCGAGCGTCAGGCTGACCGCCGCCAGCGCCAGGGCCGACAGCGGAACCAGGGCCGCGATCGGCGGGATGGCGGCGAGGCCGGGGCCATGGGCGATCACCGCGCCGCCGAGCCAGGCGCCGAACGCGTTGCCCAGGTTGAAGGCGGCGATGTTGAGGCTGGACGCCAGGCCCTGGCCGGCGCCGCCGGCCTGTTGCAGCAGGCGCATCTGCAGCGGCGCCACGGTGGCGAAGGCGGCGGCACCCAGCAGGAACGATGCGGCCACCGCGCCGACCCGGTCGTGGAAGCCGAAGCCCGCGCCGACCAGCACCAGGCACAGGAGCGCCAAGGTGCCGACCAGGGCCGGGACCAGGCGGCGGTCGGCCCAGCGCCCGCCCAGGATGTTGCCCACGACGAGTCCGGCACCGAATACCAGCAGGATCGGCGAGACGTCGGCTTTGTCGTAGCCGGCGAGTTCGACCAGGATCGGCTGGATATAGGTGAAGACCGCGAACACGCCGCCGAAACCCAGCACGGTCATCGCCAGGCCCAGCAGTACCTGGGGCCGCGCCAGCACGGCGAGCTCCTCGGACAGCGGGCCGGGGCGAACCGGCTCGGTGGCGCGGGGCACGAAGACCGCGAGCACGGCCAGCGCCAGCAGGCCGATGGCGCTCACTGCCCAGAAGGTCGCGCGCCAGCCGAGCGCCAGGCCCAGCCACGAACCGAACGGCACGCCCAGCAGGGTCGCCAAGGTCAGGCCGGTGAACATCACGGCAATGGCCGACGCCTTGCGCTCCGGCGCCACCAGGCTGGTCGCGACCAGGGACCCGACGCCGAAAAAGGTGCCATGCGCGAGCGAGGTCAGGATGCGCGCCGCCATCAGCCAGCCATAGCTGGGCGCCAGCGCGCACATCAGGTTGCCGAGCGTGAAGATCGCCATCAGCACGAGCAGCGTGGTCTTGCGCGGCAAGCTGCGGGTGGCGAGCGTCAGGATCGGCGCGCCGACGAACACGCCCAGCGCATAGCCCGTCATGAGCAGCCCGGTGGTCGGGACCGAGACATGGAGGTCGGCCGAGACCTGCAGCAGCAGGCCCATGATGACGAATTCGGTGACGCCGATGCCGAAGGAACCGACGGTCAGGGCATAGAGGGCGATGGGCATGATGGCTCCGGAATCGAGGAGGAGATCGGAAGATGGAGCCCGGCCCGCCTATGAACTAGACTGCGTTGGGGATAGAGATTTGTGAGTTGAATTCACCATGGCTCGGTTGGATATCAATCGCTCGGGGGAGATGGAGGTCTTCGTCCGGGTGGTGGCGGAGGGTGGATTTTCGGCCGCGGCGCGCGCGCTGCGCATGACGCCCTCGGCGATCAGCAAGCTGGTCGCCCGGCTCGAGGCGCGCCTCGGCACCCGGCTAGTCAACCGTTCGACGCGCAAGCTGCAGTTGACCATCGAAGGCGCCGCATTCCACGAGCGGGCCCTGCAGGTGTTGTCGGACCTGGACGAGGCCGAGCGGTCGGTCGCGACCTGTGCCGTCCCGCGCGGACTGCTGCGGGTCAATTCGAACATCCCGTTCGGCCTCCATCACCTGCTGCCGCTGATGCCGCGCTTCGCCGCGGCCCATCCGGAGGTCGTCCTCGACATCTCACTCAGCGATCAGGTCATCGACTTGATGAGCGAGCGCGCCGAGGTCGCGATCCGAGTTGGGCCCATGCGCGCGTCGCAACTGATGGCCCGCAAACTCGGCGAAAGCCACATGGCGCTGGTTGCGGCACCTGCCTATCTGGCGCGGCGGGGCACGCCGCAGACGCCCGCCGATCTGGAAAACCACAATTGCGTCGGCTTCAACTTCGCCCGCGAGTGCGATGCCTGGCCGTTCGTGATCGACGGCGCGCGCCAAAACCTGCCGGCGCATGGCAACGCCGTGGTCAGCGACGGCGAGGCGTCGCGCCGCCTGGCGCTCGCCGGCCAGGGCATCACGCGGCTCGCCCATTTCCACATCGGCCGCGATATCGCCGACGGGCGTCTGGTGCCGGTGCTGGAAGCCTATAATCCGGGCGACGTCGAGGAAATCCACGCGGTCTATGTCGGCCACGGCGGCCGGCTGCCGGCACGGGTCCGTGCCTTCATCGACTTCCTGGCCGCGACGGTCGACCTGGCGCATCCGCCACCAATGCCGGACTAACCCGCGTGTTTGCGCGGATGGATCGTTTCGCCGCGACCCAGCATGGCGATGAATTGTTCGATCCGCCGGGCGCGGGTGGCGGCGGTCTTGGCGTCCTGGACGCGGTAGAGGATCGCGTACCGGTTGGCGCCGTCGAGGGTGGCGAAGAATTCCCGCGCGGCAGGCGCCGCGTCGAGTGCCGCCTGCAGATCGGGGGGTACCGTCGCCGTGCCCTGGGACGCATAGGCGGCATCCCACCGCCCGTCGGCTTGCGCCGCATCGACCTCCGCCTGGCCGGACGGCCGCATGCGACCGTCCGCGATCAGGGCCTGGGCGCGGGTGCGGTTGATCTTCGACCATTTGCTGCGCGGCTTGCGCGGTGTGAACCGGACCAGCCAGCAGCATTCGTCGTATTTGTCGAGTTGGCCATCGATCCAGCCGTGGCACAGGGCCAGATCGATCGCCTCGTCGCGGGACAGGCTGGCGACGCCGCTGCCCTTCTTCGCCAGTTTCAGCCACAGGCCATCGGAGCTTCCTGGCTGGACCTCGAGCCACGCTGCCCAATCCGGCGCGGTGGCGAAGCCCAGGATGGGCAGCCCGGCGCGTCGTTCGCCGGTCATGAGGCGGACGACCGGGATTTCAGTGCGGGGTCCAGCAGGCCGTGCCCCTCCGGCAGACCGGGACCGGGCTCGACCAGTACATCGCGCGCGCCCAGCGGCTCGCGGCATTCCGAGCAGACCATGATCGGGTCCAGCAGCGCGCCGCAGGTGCGGTGCCGATAATGGACCGGGCGCGCACGGCCCTCGGCCCCCTGGGTGTCGCCCCAATGGACCAGCGCCAGCAGCACGGGATAGAGCGCCAGGCCCTTGTCGGTCAGGCGATAGTCGTAACGTGCCGGCCGGTCCTGATAGGCGTTGCGCTCCAGCACGCCGGTCTTGACCAGCTTCTTCAGCCGGTCGGCCAGCACGTGGCGGGTGATACCGAGGCGTTCCTGGAACTGTTCGAACCGGCGCACCTTGAGAAAGCAGTCGCGCAGGATCAGCAGCGTCCAGCGGTCGCCGACCACCGAGACGGTGCGGGCGACCGAACAGGCCTCCTCGTCCAGCATGTCCCAGCGCATCGCGGATCCTCATCCCCAGATGCGTCGAGAGTCGAACGGCCGGGGAGGCCTGTCAAGGTTCCGTTTCGGAACGGAGAGGCCGCCTCAGGGCAGGGTATTGAGGATGACCGTGCCGTCCGGCGTGCCGAGGCCGGTGCAGGCGTCCCAACCCGGACCCGCCTCGTACCCCTTGATCGTGTTCTTGATCGCGTTCGTGCCGGAGGTCACGTCGTGGGTCACGCCCTTCGCCACGTTGGCATAGAGAAACGGATTGAGGAAACCGACGTTCTTCTTCTTGGCCTGGTTCAGCCGCGCCACCAGGGCCGCCATCAGCGGCGCCACGGCACTGGTGCCGCCCGATGCGCCCTCGGAGGTGTCGACGCGGGTGAAGTAGTTGGTGGCGCTCATGGCGATATCGGGTACGCCGCGACCGGATTTGCCTGTATCGATCGAGACCGGCAGATTGGCGCCCGCCTGATAGGCCGGCACCGGGAAGATCCCGCTGATCCCGCCGCCGCCGGCCCAGCCGCCGCCGCCGGGCGTGTTCACGTCGAACGGCGTGCCGTCGTTCCAGACCACGTCCTCGCCATTGTCGATCTGCGTGCCGCCACAGCCCAGCACCAGGTCGTCGCATGCCGGGTGGTCGACATGGATCTTCTTGTCCCAACTGCTCGAATCCAGGTCGGCAGTGCCATGGTCACCGGATGCGATGCAGATGGTGATGCCCAGCGCGCCGGCCGCGGCAAATACTTCGTGGTAGGCCTGGACGCCCTGCTGGTCGGTCGACACCTCCGGGCCGCCCCAACTGATCGAGATCACGCCGGGCTTGCGCTGCGCATCGTGGACCGCGGCGCTGATGGCGTCGATGAACCCTTTGTCGCCATTGTTCGGGGCGAAATACACCGCGAACTTGGCCTTGGGAGCGACCGCGCCGGCCACCTCGATGTCCAGCATCACTTCGCCGTCGGCCGAATCGGCGGTCGTCGGATGATTGCCGGCATGGTCGACGCTGATCGACGAGACCTTCGGCGTCGTCTTGGTGATTTCCTTGAAGAACATCTTCAAGTCGCTGCTGCGATAGCCGCCGCCCAGTTCGATGATCGCGATGGTCTGGCCGGTGCCGTCCAGCGCCACGCCGCCGGATTCCGTCGGGAAATTATACCGGGTGGCGAAATCCGTCGCTGCCACGCCGTTCTGGCCGCCGGGACCGCTAAGCGCCGCACCCTTCTGCCGGTGCGGCGCCCGGTGCTTTGGGCGCGTGTCGAACCCGAAAATGCCGGTCACGATCGGGCTCAGGTCCTCCGGTACGCCGATTTCGCCGCGCCGTCCGCGATAGGTCCCGTTGGCATGATGGTAGAGATGGACGTCGGCGCGGAAGGCGGACAACAGGTCGCCCAGCCGTCCCTTCAGCACGACCGACCGTTCGGCGGCGCTGCGATGGACCACGACCAGGTTATGCTCCTGGGCATAATGCTCGATCTTGTCCAGATCGTCCTGGCTGGCGCCATGCTGCTGCTCCAGTTCCTGGTGCGTCAGGTATTTCCGGTCCGCCATCGGCGTGGCGGCCAAGTCGTAGGCGCGCTGGGCGAGCGCCTCCGGATCGCCCGACGATCGGACGCGCACGGTGATGCTGGTGACTTCCGACGGATCGACGGCGCCTGCCGGATTGGAGTTCGGCAGCAGCGTTCGCGTACTTCCTGCAAGCGGTACGTAGACGGCCATGATGGTTCTCCGACGATAAGGATTTAATTTCAAAGGATGAATTCTCCGGAGGCTGCCCGCTCCCCGGATCCAATAAGGTGCATTATTTCGAAGGAACTCGATGCCGGTGGCCCGCAAGGCGCTCTTGGTTCGCAAGAACGTTCTTGGTGCGGCGCTTCAAAGGCGCTGCGGGAATTTCACCGCCGGCTCGCCACCGATCGACGGGGCCTGCCAAAAATGTGCGGAAATCAGCATCCCAGAGTACCACAAACCATGCGGCGCTGCCAGCACACCGTCCTGACGCGCGCGTCTTCGGCGGTAAACAGCTGCAGTCAGATAATACTCACTCTCAGTTGCGGCATGATAATGATTGTCATTCGATATGCAGGTAATAATGCGTCTCAGTGACTAAATAATTTCAAGAATGAAAGCTTGATCTGGTCAATATTCGGGCTATTACCTGTCTTGTTCATCGCAATAGCCTGGAGCCCTCCATCATGCCCGCAGCCCATCATCACGAGCGGCATTTCATGGCGTCCGACGCGGTGCGTGATGTCGTCATCGGCATGTCCGACGGATTGACCGTACCGTTCGCGCTCGCGGCCGGCCTGTCCGCGGCGTTGTCGCGCAGTTCGGTCGTCGTGACGGCGGGTCTGGCCGAGATCGCGGCAGGGGCGATCGCCATGGGGTTGGGCGGTTATCTGGCGGCGCGGACCGACATCGAGCATTACCGCAGCGAGTACCGCCGGGAGTGGCGCGAAACCGAGGAACTGCCGGACGAGGAACGGCGCGAGGTCGCGGCCATCCTGCGCGAGCAGGGGCTGGATGCCGCCCAGGCCGATACGATCGTGACCGCGCTGTCGCGCAACAAGGAAAAATGGGTGCGCTTCATGATGCGCTTCGAACTGGGGTTGGAGGAGCCCGATCCTAAGCGCGCGCCCCGGTCCGCCGCCACGATCGGCGTGTCCTACATCGTCGGCGGCCTGGTGCCGCTGCTGCCCTACCTGCTGCTGGGGCGCATGGAGGATGCGTTCCGCCTGTCGGTCTGCCTCACCCTGCTGGCGCTGCTGGTGTTCGGCGCGGTCAAGGGCTGGCTGACCGGCGTGCCGTCCTGGCGGGCCGGATTGCAGACCGTGCTGGTCGGCGGACTCGCGGCGGGGGCGGCCTTCGGCATCGCGCGAATGGTTGCCGATCTCTAAGGCGGGTCTGCCATCCATAAACGACACAATTGGAATAACAAATCTGATGTAAGCGTCCTGATCGGCAGAGGGACTGGACGGGGTTGGTCAGAATGATGGTGTCGCCGCGCAATTCGACGCGTTTCAGGAACTGGGCGGTGGCGACGACCGCGCTGCTGCTGGGTGGTTCCGCTTTCGCCGGCGAGCCCTGGCTGCAAGTGGGCGATATGGCGCTGCGCAGCGACGTCGAAATCCTGGCGGCGCGCGGGCTGATCGTCGGGTCGACCACGACCTGGCCGCTGCCGGCCGGCGAAATCCTGGCGAAACTGTCGGACCCCGCGGCCCTCGACAATCAGCCCGACTACGTGCGCGCTGCGGCGGAGCGGGTGCTGGACGCCTTGTCGCGGCATGGGCAGCCGGACGGGTTCCAGGGTCTGGCCGAGGCGCGGTTGACCAGTCAGCCCGACGTGGTGCGCGGCTTCGGCGCCCAGGCGCGCGACCAGTCCGACGTCGATGCCGGCGTGAACTGGGCCGGCGACGGGCTCAATGCCCAGGTCAAGGTCGGCGAGCAATCCCGGGTCGACGGCCGCGAAGGACGTTTCGCCCTCGACGGCAGCTTCGTCTCGGCCAAGCTCGACAATTGGCTGTTCTACGGCGGCCTGGTCGACCAATGGTACGGGCCGGGCTGGACCTCCAGCCTGATCCTGTCGAGCAACGCGCGGCCGTTCCCCAAGGTCGGCCTGATGCGCAACGATCCGCACGCGTTCGAGACGCCGTGGCTCAGCTGGTTCGGTCCGTGGCAGGTCAACCTGTTCGGCGGCGTGCTCGACGACCCGCGCGCGGCCGAGAACACCGGCTACGTGGCGCTGCGCGTCTCGGTCATGCCGATCTCGGGGCTGGAACTGGCGCTCAGCCGCAACATGATGGTGTGCGGCAGTGGCCATGCATGCGATCCGCTGACCTCGTTCTTCCATTTCGACAACAGCGATGCCAATCCGAACAACAACGCGGATTCCTCGACGATCGAGCTGAAATACACCGGTGCAGTCGGCCCGGTGCTGGTCTCGCCCTATATGCAGTTCTACAACCGCGACACCGGGCCGTTCACCCATTCCTACACCAGCCACCTGGTCGGCACGTCCGTCGCCGGCGGCCTGGGCGACGGCCGCAGCCGGTGGCGGCTGACCGCCGAATATACCGACAGCGTGCCGACGCTCGATTTCCTCAGCGGGCCGAACGTCTATGGCGCGGCCTATAATTCCTACCGCTATCCCGAAGACGGCTTCCGCTTCCACGGGCGCGCGCTGGGCTTCTCGCTCGACAGCGATTCCAAGCTGCTGTCGCTGATCGGCTCGGTGACCGACGCCCAGGGCTGGACCTATCAGCTGACCTATTATCACGCCGACATCAACAGTACCCAACTGGCCGAAGGTATCGGACCGTATGATGCCCAGGCCGCGCGCAATCCGGTCAGCCTCCGGCCGGTGTCGATCAACGAGATCGTGGCCGGCCTGACCGTGCCGTTCCGTAAGGTGGACCTGTCGCTGACGCTGCGCGGCCAGGACCAGCAGCCCTATCCCCAGGCCGGCGCCACCGGCAGCGCCGAGGTCGGCGTCAGCTATCGGTTCTGAGCGGGCTCGTCGGTCCGGATACTGGGCGGCGTCCAGGGAATGGTGAAGGGGCGGATCGCGCCGATGACGAAGCCGCGGTCGGTCGGGTAGCGCTGGGTGAAGCGCCGGATCGTGCTGTTCTCGTCGGCGCCATAGAGCACGTGGTCGCGGCCGGTCTGCCACTCGGCGGCCAACGGCTCGTCCGGATCGGGCTTCGGGCGATAGATCCGGGCCAGGTAGGGCCGGTCGCCCTGCTGGACGAAGATATCGGACATCACGACCTCATGGATGCGAAGCTGGCGCGCCTCGCTCGCCTCGGCGGACAGTCGGGCATATTCCTCTTCGAGCGCCGCGATCGACGTCCGCAGGTCGGGCAGGGCGAGCCCGATCGTCTCGGCGGCGGTCACGGCGGCAGCGATGTCCTGCTCGATCTTGCGCTGGGTATTCAGCAGCTGGGTCCGATGGGCGACCAGGGTGCGGCAGGCGCTGAACAAGGTCTCGAGCTGGGCCGCGAGCACGACGATGATCGCGATCAACCCGACCAGCGCCAGACCGGCCAAGGTGCCTGACGCGCGCAGGTCGGCCCAGACCGACGAGAGCGAGAAATCCTCCATCAGAGGCCCAGCCGCGCGCGCTGATGCTCGTCGATCTGCACCAGATCGAAGTCGCGCTTGGAGCCGAAGCGCTGCTCCGCCATCGACTGGCACAGGCTGGCGTTCTTGCCCCAGACCCGGACCAGCCGCGGCTGGCGCCAGACCTGGGGATCGGGCTGGCGACCATTGCCGGCCGTCGTGGAGGATTGCCCCGGCAGGCAATTGGCGGCGAACAGGGAATGGCCATCTTCGAGCCTGGGCGTGCCCAGCTCGAACACCAGGTCGATGCGTTCGCGCCGGGGGGCGCCGATGTCGCGCCGGCATTCGGCGATCTGTTCGTTCAGATGCGTGCGCTGGCGGACGAGGTCGCGCGATGCCGCTTCGGCAAGGGCCAGCTGGCGGCGCGCCTCCTGCAAGGCGACCAGGGCCTCGGCCGACTCGCGGTTGGATTCGGCCACGCCGATCTGCCTCGAGAACGCCTCGATCATGGTCCGGTGGATGCGCGGCATCAGGAACAACAGGATGATGCCGAAAGCGATCGCCCAGAACAGCGGGACGGGATTCATGCTCCCTCCTGGACGAAAGTTTCTGGCTGGGTGGGCCTTCAGGTATTCGCCCGATCGCCGCTGATCAAGCCCCGAAAACACTACATTCTACGCAAATACCCTACAACTCTTCCGATCGCGCGGCGCCAACGCCCAGGTGCATGTCGAGATAGCGGCCTAGCATGACCGACAGCTCGTCGAGCGCGGCCTCGCGCACCGTCAGCCCCGACTCGGCATTCAGCATGACGGCGCCCTTCATGATCTGCAGCACGGCGACGGCGATCGGTTCCAGCCGGTCGGCCGGGAGTGCCGGCGCGTGGCGCTGGAGGATGGCGACGATCTGCCGGCGCAACCGCGCCCGGACCGGGCCGCCGCGTGCGGCCTGCGCGCCCGAGGTCTCGACCAGGGTCGCAAACGCCGGGTGATCGGCGCGGAATTCGATCAGCAGCGGCAGCAGCCGGCGGCCCAGCTCGTCCGCCGACCATCCCGTTGCCGCCGCCTCGAACCGCGCGAGCCGTTCGTACAGCGCTTCGGCATAGTGCTGGACGAGCGCGTCGGCCAGCAGTTCCTTGGTCGGGAAGAACTGGTAGAGCGAGCCGATCGACGCGCCGGCCCCGGCCGCGATCTCGGTCATGGTCGTGGCGTCGTAGCCCTTGTCGGCAAAGGCCGTGCCGGCGGCGGCCAGCAGGGCCGCCACCCGGGCACGTCCTCGCTCGCGCTGCGGCACGCGCGTCCGCGGGCTTGCGTTTTGTGAGGATATCTTCATATAACTATACGTGAGGGTATTCTCATATTTCAGATCGAGGAGCGACGATACCATGGACACGCTGGATCCGCGCACGACCGCGCTGGTGCTGATCGATCTGCAGAAGGGCATCCTGCCGTTCGGGCAAGGTCCACGGAGCGGGGCCGAGGTGCTGGCCGCGGCCGGCCCGCTTGCCATCCGCTGCCGGGAGGTCGGGGCGCCGGTCGTGCTGGTCCGCGTCGGCTGGGCGCCGGATTTCGCCGATGCGCCGAAGCAGCCGGTCGATCGTGCCCCGCCGTTACCGGCCGGCGGGCTGTCGTCCGACTGGTGGGACCTGCCGGAGGAATTGGCGCCGACCGACAGCGATATTCGGATCATCAAGCGGCAGTGGGGCGCGTTCTACGGCACGGAACTCGATCTGCAGCTGCGCCGGCGCGGCGTCTCGACCATCGTGCTGGGCGGCATCTCGACCAACATCGGCGTCGAATCGACGGCGCGCCAGGCCTGGGAGCAGGGCTATTCCCTGGTGCTGGCCGAGGACGCGATGAGTGCGGCCAGCGCCGACCTTCACCGCTTTTCGATCGACAACATCATGCCGCGCCTCGGCCGCATCCGATCGAGCGCGGAGATCCGTGCGGCCTTGTAGAAATATAAGTCTCGGCGGCTGCATCCAGGCGGCTCCCTGGCGGGTATGGGTAGCGCAGTACTACCGCTGCACCGTCTCGGAAAGAAACGACCGATGGAACGAGATCAGACTTCCGCAGGAGCCGATCGCCGAGCATTTTTCAGACAGGCCGGCCTTGCCGGCGCTGCCGCCATGGGGACTTTCGCCGGCCTGCCGCTGTTCGCGCCGTTGGCGCGGGCGGCCACGGCAGAAGCGACGCCGGAGGCGGCGGCTCTGACCGACGCCAACATCCTGAATTTCGCGCTCAACCTCGAATATCTCGAGGCTGAATTCTATGTCCGCGCCGCGTTCGGCAAGGGCCTGCACATCGAAGACGTGATCGGCGTCGGCGGCCTGGGGCCGGTCACCGGCGGGCGGGCGGTGCCTTTCGCCACGCCGGCCCTCCAGCAATTCGTCAACGAAATCGCGCGGGACGAGTACGCCCACGTGAAATTTCTGCGCAAGGCGCTGGGGTCGGCCGCCGTATCACGGCCGACGATCGATCTGACCCAGAGCTTCACCACGGCGGCGCGCGCCGCCGGCGTGATCGGTCCCGGGCAGACGTTCGATCCGTTCGCGGACGAGAACAGCTTCCTGCTGGCGGCGTATATTTTCGAGGATGTCGGCGTCACCGCCTATCACGGCGCGGCACCCTTCATCACCAACAAGGACTATCTGCTGGCGGCGGCCGGCATTCTGGGAACCGAGGCCTATCATGCCGCGGAAATCCGCACCTTGATCTATCAGCGCGGCCTCGCGGTCCCGGCCGAGAAGATCACGCACCTGCGCATCAACGCGTCGGGCGCCGACGACGACCAGGGCGTCATCTCCGACGGCCAGGCGAACATCGTCCCGACCGATGCCAACGGGCTGGTCTATGCCCGGACGCCCGACCAGGTGCTGAACATCGTCTATCTGGGGGGTGCTGCCGGCCATTTCGGCTTCTTCCCGAAGCGGCTCAACGGCGCGATCAACTAGAACCTTGCCGGAAGGCGGGTGCATCCCGCCTTCCGGGTTCGAGGGCTACTCCGCGGCACCGCGCTCGTTGCTGCGGGCGAGCAGGCGATCGAAATAGGCGATGGTGCGGGCGAGGCCCACTTCGAGCGGGACGGTCGGCGCCCAGTCGAGCAGGCGCTTCGCCTCGGTGATGTCGGGGCAGCGCTGCAGCGGGTCGTCGGCCGGCAGCGGGCGGTGGACGATCTGGGATTTCGAGCCGGTCATGGCGATGACACGCTCGGCCAGTTCGCGCACCGGGATCTCGTGCGGATTGCCGATGTTGATCGGCCCGGTCACCTCGTCCGGCGTGGCCATCAGCCGCAGCCAGCCCTCGACCAGGTCGTCGACATAGCAGAAGGCGCGGGTCTGGCTGCCGTCGCCATAGAGCGTGATGTCCTGGCCCTGCAGCGCCTGGACGATGAAGTTCGAGACCACGCGCCCGTCGTTCGGGTGCATGCGCGGGCCATAGGTATTGAAGATGCGCACGACCTTGATGCGCGTGCCGTGCTGGCGGTGATAGTCGAAGAACAGGGTCTCGGCACAGCGCTTGCCCTCGTCGTAGCAGGCGCGCGGGCCGATCGGGTTGACGTTGCCGCGGTAATCCTCGGTCTGGGGATGGACCGTTGGATCGCCGTAGACCTCGCTGGTCGAAGCCTGGAACACCTTGGCCTTCACGCGCTTGGCCAGGCCCAGCATGTTGATGGCGCCCAGCACGCTGGTCTTGGTCGTCTGCACCGGATCGAACTGGTAGTGCACCGGCGAGGCCGGGCAGGCCAGATTGTAGATCTCGTCGACCTCGACGAACAGCGGCCAGGTCACGTCGTGCCGCATCGCCTCGAAGTTCGGATTGTCGAGCAGGTGGGCGATGTTGTCCTTGCGGCCGGTGAAATAATTATCGACGCAGAGCACGTCGTGCCCCTGGTCGATCAACCGTTCGCACAGATGGGAGCCGAGAAACCCGGCTCCGCCGGTGACCAGAACGCGCTTGCGGGTCAGGCTCATGTTTGGGGTGCTTTCAGGTGTCCGGCGCTTAGGCGGCCGTTGCGGACTTGCGCCCGATCGAGTGGTAGGTGAAGCCTTCCTTGGCGACCTGGGCGGGGTCGTAGATGTTGCGCAGGTCGACGATGGTGCGTCCGGCCATCTGCTGGCGCACGCGCGGCCAGTCGAGCGCGCGGAAC